>JALTDM010000310.1 GCA_027074135.1 Bacteroidales bacterium | reverse complement strand
ATAAAAACAGACCCCTCAGGTAGTAGCGGTTGTTATGAGAATCCACTTTCTTTAGGCACAACAACATTAGGATTTACGGTATCAAACATAACAGGTAGTTATTCTATCGGCGGCTCAGGTGGTAATCCTTCTGTTACTGCAACTGACTTTGATATAGATACTACTGTAGTTGACTGTGCACATATCCCATGCGATACTCCTGTAGTTTCCATATCACCTGTAGATCCTCAAATTTGTGCAGGCCAATCGCAAACTTTGACTGCAAGTGGTTCTAATAATTCGGGTAATTGTGACTCTTATTCGTGGAATACAGGTGAAACAACAGCTTCAATTACAGTATCGCCAGCCACACAAACCACTTATACCGTTACGGGTTATGTTGGTTCTTGTCCAAGCAATCCTGTTTCTGTTACCGTTTATGTAAACCCGACTCCTTCTCCTTCCATTTCGGGAGATGCTTCCGTTTGTGAAAATAGTACCAATGTTGTTTATTCAACTCCAAATAATTCCGGAAATACTTATTCTTGGTCTGTTTCCGGAGGAACTATAGTATCAGGCCAAAATACAAGTTCAATAACAGTGAACTGGGGTTCTGCAGGTTCCGGTAGTGTAAGTGTTACCGAAACTAATCCCAACACGGGATGTTCAAGTACTGATGTGGTTAATGTTACCATAAATTCTTTGCCGACAGCTACTGCGTCCGATAATTCTCCTGTTTGTGAGGGTTCTACTTTGACTTTAAGCGGGGGAGCTAACGGTATGACTTCTTATGCTTGGACCGGTCCCAACGGATTTACCAGTAATGAACAAAATCCTACTGTTTCTACTTCTGCAACACCCGCAATGTCCGGTACATATACATTAACTGTAACGGATGCAAACGGATGTACTAATACGGCAACTACTACAGTAACTGTAAACGCTTTGCCAGCAGTAAGTGCAAGCAGCAATTCTCCTACCTGCGAAGGCTTTCCATTAACACTTATAGGCGGACCTAATGGTATGACTTCTTACGCTTGGAGTGGTCCGAACGGATTTAGCAGCAATGAACAAAGTCCTACTGTATCAGATTCGGCAACAACTGCAATGTCGGGAACATACACTATTACTGTAACAGATGCAAATGGGTGTACAAATTCTGCTTCTGCAGATGTAACGATTTATCCGACTCCTGTTGCGGCTGCTACATCCAATTCACCTGTTTGTGAAGGAACACCTTTGAATTTAAGCGGATTGCCAAATGGTATGGCATCTTATTCTTGGAGTGGTCCAAATGGTTTTTCAAGTAGTTATCAAAACCCGACAGTCTCAAATACTGCCTCCCAATCTATGGCAGGTATATATACATTAACAGTAACGGATGAACATGGTTGTTACAATAGCGATACTGTAAATGTAACTATATTACCTCAGCCGGATTTAGAATTTGTTTCGATACATAATGTTTCGTGTTTCGGGGGTAATGATGGCAGTGCTGAAGTAAATGCCTCAGGTGCTTCTTCCCCGTATAATTACCTGTGGATAACCGGAGATACAACAACTATTGCCGATAACCTTGCAAGTGGCTGGTATCCTGTAAGCGTAACCGATGCTAACAGTTGTTTAAGTGTTGACAGTGTCCAAATTACACAACCCGATTCTCTCCATATAGATTTTGCAGTTAATAATGTTTCGTGCTATGGTGCAGGTGACGGAGAAATTACAGCAAATGTAACGGGAGGAACCACACCTTATTCTTATTCGTGGAATACAGGAGAAACAAGCAATACCATTTCAGGATTACAACCGGGAACTTACGGCGTAACAATTACCGATGCAAACGGATGTAAAGATGAGTGTACAACAAGTATAATCCAACCTGAAGCTATAAATGTAAGTGAATCCGTATCCGATCCTTTGTGCTATGGAGATACAATAAATGTTTCTTTGGAAACAACAGGAGGTACGGCACCTTACGACTATTCTTGGTCAACGGGTGATACGGGAAGTATAGTTGACATCCTTGCAGGTGATTATACCGCTACTGTGACAGATGCAAACGGTTGTGATACTGTGATTCCCGTAAGTGTGGATTACGGAGATTTGACTCCTCTAACGATTACAGATTCAGTTTATCAGCCAAATGGTTATGAGTTTAACATAGATATATCCGTAAGTGGTGGCAATCCGCCTTACAATTATTTGTGGAATTCCGGTCACACAACCGAAGACATAACGGTTTCTACAGCAGGGAATTATATTGTTACGGTAAGTGACTTTAATGGTTGTATGGCTTATGATACAATTGCCATAAAAATAAATTTATTGATTCCAACAGTAATCACTCCTAACGGAGATGGAAAAAATGATACTTGGAGAATACTTAATATCGGAACTTATGATGATGTAACAATCAAGGTTTATAACCGTTGGGGAAATTTAATATTTGAATTTTCGGGTAACGGATACGATTATACGGATGTTAAAAATCAATGGGACGGCACATATAATGGCAAGTTAGTGCCATTCGGCGAATACTTGTACATTATAACCTTAAACGGTGCATCATATAAAGGAACCGTATTGGTTAAGTATTAATAGTGCAGTTGTTTACTTACGTATAAAAAGGCTGTCTGAAAATGGCAGCCTTTTTATTTATGTTCTAAAACTCATCAAAAAATTATACCTTTGCCGAAAAATATGCAGGTATGTACAAAAGAATTTTGCTAAAACTCAGTGGCGAATCTCTCGGTGGTAATGACGGAAGGGGAATAGATGAAAAAAGTTTGTTGCTATATGTAGAACAAATAAAAATGGCTGTTTCTGCAGGTATTCAAGTTGGAATAGTGTTGGGCGGTGGTAATATTTTTCGCGGAATAAAGGGTGAGAAAATCGGTTTTGACCGTGTTAGTGGGGATTATATGGGAATGCTTGCCACTATTATAAATTCTATGGCACTTAAAGAAGCTCTGGTGCAAAATGGAATTGCCACTGATATTTATACGGCTTTCAAAGTGGAATTTATCGGTAACCCTTTTGTAAAAGAAGAGGCTATAAATTCATTGAATAGTGGTAAGGTGGTAATAATAGCAGGCGGAACGGGTAATCCGTATTTTACTACCGACAGTGCTGCAGCTCTCAGGGCAGTGCAAATAGAAGCGGATATTTTACTTAAAGGAACTAGAGTAGATGGTGTTTATGACGATGACCCCGAAAAAAATCCAAATGCAAAAAAATTTGATGAGCTCACTTTTGAGGAAGTAATAAACCGTAATTTGAAAGTTATGGATATGACTGCATTTACACTTTGCAAAGAAAATAATATACCTATTTTGGTTTACAATTCCAATGAGCCGGAAAACTTTAAAAAAATCTTAAATGGTGAAAAAGTTGGAACTATAATTAAATGATATGATTTACGGGAAAAAGGTAGTTGTGGTTATGCCGGCGTATAATGCCGAAAAAACTTTGGAGCAAACTTATGCCGAAATTCCGTCTGATATTGTTGATGATGTGATTCTGGTTGACGATAAAAGCAGCGATAATACTGTAGAAGAAGCAAAAAAACTCGGTATAAAACATATAGTTGTTCACGAGGAGAACAAAGGTTACGGAGGCAATCAAAAGTCGTGTTACGACAAGGCTTTGGAGATAGGGGCTGATATAGTGATTATGCTTCATCCCGACTATCAATATACACCTAAGCTTATCCCTTCTATGGCTTTCCTTATTGCGTCCGGGCTTTATGAGGTAGTTTTTGCATCGCGTATTCTCGGTAAGGGTGCTCTCAAAGGAGGCATGCCTATTTACAAATATGTTGCAAACAGAATATTAACATTGATACAGAATATTTTGATGAATCAAAAGTTGTCCGAATACCACACCGGTTACAGGGCTTTTTCACGCAAGGTGCTTGAGACTGTAGATTACCACAAAAATTCCGACGACTTTGTCTTTGACAACCAGATGATTGCTCAAATTTTTTATGCGGGTTTTGAAATTGCAGAAGTAACTTGTCCTACAAAGTATTTTGAAGAGGCTTCATCTATAAATTTAAGTAGAAGCATAAAATACGGTTTGGGTGTGTTAGGTGTCTCATTCCAATATATGTTTGCAAAGCTTGGTGTGGCAAAACCTGAATATTTACTACCAAAGAAATGAAAAGGTTGGTTTTGGCAATATTGTTTTTGTTTTACTTTTTCACTGTTTTTGCAGGTGATTTTGACAATTATTTTTTTCATAAAACATTAAGAATTGATTTTATTCATTCAGGTGGCAGGGAACCTGAGCAGATGACAATAATTGATATGAAAGAGCTGCCGTTTTGGAGTGGTTCTACTACAAATTTAATTGATTGGTGGAATTACGGCAATAACTTTGTGCAAGTTTATGATTCCGCAACAGGAAAATTGATTTTCAGTCGTGGGTTTAATTCCCTTTTCAAAGAATGGCAGCGATTGCCCGAATCCAAGAAAAAAACACTTGCATTTTACGAAGTGGTGGAAATACCATATCCAAAAGCTACTGTTAAAGTAAAATTCTTTTCCCGCAATTTTAAGACTTGGAAGTTGGAACAAAAGTCCGAGTATTATATTTCGCCTGATTATTATATGATTAAGCATGACAAAAAATATTCGGATTTCAAATATGAACTTTTGTGGGGAGATTCTACCGATTACGAAAACAGGCTCGACATAGCATTTTTGGCAGACGGATACAGCGGAAAATCTATGGAAAAATACAAAAATGATGTAGAGAGAATGTATAAATTTATGTTTGAGTACGAGCCTTTCAAGTCATACAAAGACAAGATAAATATCTGGGTGGTATATTCAGTCTCGCAGGAAGACGGAACGGATGACCCGCGAAAAGACATATATAAGCGAAGTTGTCTGAATTCTACTTTTAACACTTTCGGCAGCGACAGGTATTTGACTACTACCGATTTGCGGCGTGTGTATGATTTTGCATCACTAGTGCCGCACGATCAAGTTTACATCCTTGTAAATACTGATAAATACGGCGGCGGTGGGATTTATAATTTCTTTTCTTTGACTTCTGTTGACCACAGGCTTTCCCGTTTAGTATTTGTCCATGAGTTTGGTCACGCTTTGGCAGGGCTTGCGGACGAGTACTATTATGATGAGCCTGAATATGCTGACTATTATCCTGATTCACTTGAACCTTGGGAACCTAATATAACTACACTTGTAAATTTTGATGCAAAGTGGAAGTCAATGGTGCATGATACAGTGCCGGTACCAACTCCCGATGTGCCGGAGTATTACAATGTTGTCGGGGCTTTTGAAGGTGGAGGTTACAGGAGTAAAGGCGTTTACCGTCCTATGCACACATGCTTGATGAAAGAATTGAGTGCTCCCGGCTTTTGTCCAGTTTGCCGCAAAGCACTTGAAGAGAGGATAAAATTTGTAGTAGGGGAATAGCCTAGCTAATTTATAATCAACACTTTCAGAACCGAAGTTACCCTACCGCTTTCGTCGGAGCATAATGCAAGATAGATGCCTGATTTCACTTTGTGACCTTCAAAGTTTTTACCGTTCCAAACGGCAGTACCGCCTCTGGCTTTTGTTTGAAAAACTATGTTTCCGGCAACATCGGTAAT
>JALTDM010000309.1:11100-16836 GCA_027074135.1 Bacteroidales bacterium | reverse complement strand
GGCGCATATTTATATCAACTCTATCTTTAATAATACCTCTACTGTCTTTTAGTTTTCCTATTTTTCTGTACCGTCTGCCTTTTCTTCTCAGATGTTCATATAATGTTCCGCCATTATTTTTATCTTTCCATATAAACCGGTAAATTGTTTTGTGACTAACGCAGTTTTCACCTTTCAGTTTTGCTCTACCGACAATTTGTTCTGGGCTATAATCATTCTTAAGCCAGTAAATTACGTATTGCTTAACTTTTTTATCAAAACTTTTCTTTTTCGGCTTATTTCCCAATCTGTTAAGATACTTTCTATGAGCAAAATCAGGATTATACCTCTACCGTTTCGTTTATTACAATTTCTTTTTATTTCTCTTGATATAACAGACTTATTTTTACCTATTGTATCAGCAATTTCTTTTTGTGTAAATCCTTGTTCCAACATTACTGAAATTGTGTATCTTTGTGTCTTGTAAATTTAATATTTACTTTTCCCTACTAAAAGTTGCATTTATTACTTGAATTGAGGTTTTTTAAATTTTTATAAATATTTCTAAAAATGCAATACTACAAAATATTTTTGTAATTTATTCGTTTTTTATTAGTAAATTTGCACTTTGCAAAATTTTGCATCATCGACATGAAACTATTGAAAATCAAATACATAATTCCAACTATAGCTTTTATTTTCATATTTTCCTCTTGTAGTGAATATCAAAAATTATTAAAAAGCACGGATTATAATTTAAAATACCAAAAAGCCGTAGAATATTACAAGAATAAAGATTTTGACAGGGCAATCACGCTATTTCAAGAACTTACTACAGTTTTCAAAGGAACAGAAAAAGCTGAAGAAGTAGAATATTATTACGCATACTGCACTTATTATACAGGAGATGTGTTGTTAGCTGCATATTATTTTGACAAGTTCTATAAAACCTATCCTTTGAGTAAACACGCCGAAGAGTGTGAGTTTATGGCAGCATATTGTTTATATGATTATTCCCCGTCACCCAGCTTAGATCAAACTTACACTTACAAAGCAATTGACCATTTAAAACTCTTCTTAACTCATTATCCGCAAACAGAGTTAAAAGACTCTGTAAATCACCTCATTAACCATCTAAACTACAAAATACAAACCAAAGCATACAACAATGCTTATCTTTACCTGAAACTTGGTCACTATAAGGCTGCAATAGTAGCATTAAATAATGTCTTGCAAGATTATCCCAATACACCATATCGAGAAAAAGTACTATATAACATATTAAAATCAGGAATATTATTAGCAAAAAATAGCGTAGAAGGGAAAAAATATAAACGATATAATGATACAGTGGAATATTATTATAACCTTGTAGATCAATTTCCTGATTCAAAATATATAAAAGATGCAAAACGCATTTATAAAGAAGCTATGAATTATATTGAAAACAGTGATAAACAAAAAAAATCATAAAACCATGGTAGATTTCAGAAAAACAAAAGGTATCCCTACTTCAACAGTAACAAGAAACATACATGATTTGGACAGACAAACAGGAAATGTATATCAATCTGTTATGGTAATAGGAAAAAGAGCAAATCAGATTTCCGTAGAAATGAAAGAAGAACTTGATAAAAAATTGGAAGAATTCTCATCCTATACAGACAATTTGGAAGAAATTTTTGAAAATCAAGAGCAAATTGAAATTTCAAAGTTTTATGAAAAACTTCCAAAACCTGTACTTTATGCTACTGAAGAGTTTCTTAAAGGAGAGTTGGAATTTGAAATACCTGAAAAAGAAGAACCAAAAGAATAAGAATGCCATCGCTTGACGGTAAAAAAATACTCGTGGGAATAAGCGGCGGTATAGCCGCTTATAAAATTCCCAGTCTTATCAGACTGCTTATAAAAGAAGGTGCAGAAGTTCAAGTTATTCAAACACCATATTCAAAAAATTTCATAACACCACTTACTCTATCTACTGTTTCACAAAAGCCCGTTTATTCCGATTTCTTCGAACAAAACACAGGTGATTGGCACAGCCATATTGGCCTTGCCCGCAACTGTGATTTAATGGTAATTGCTCCTACGACAGCCAATACTTTATCCAAAATGGCATATGGACAAGCTGACAATTTACTACTTGCAGTTTATCTGGCAACTCCCGCTCCCGTTATTGTCGTTCCTGCTATGGATGTTGATATGTATAATCATCCCGCAACACAAAACAACATCAAAATTTTGTCGGACAGACAAAACCATATCGTGTTGGAAGCAGAAGAAGGAGAACTTGCAAGCGGATTAACAGGTAAAGGTAGGATGCCGGAACCAGAAACTATATTGCAAGAAATTATTTTATTCTTTCAAAAAAAAAATTCATTAAACGGTAAAACATTTATTGTAACCGCAGGTCCTACTTACGAAAAAATAGATCCTGTACGCTTCATTGGCAATTTTTCATCAGGTAAAATGGGATTTGCCATAGCTGAAGAACTAGCCTTTCGCGGTGCAGAAGTACATCTTGTTTCAGGTCATGTTTCCATACCCTACCCCATCCAGTCCAATATTACTGTTCACAAAATTATGTCAACTGTAGAAATGCTTGATGTAGTAAGAAAGCATTTCCCGGAATCCGACGGAGCTATTTTTGCAGCCGCCGTAGCTGATTTCAGACCTGTTTCTACTATTGGTAGCAAAATCAAGCGAGAAAATAAAGCATCCTTGGAAATAAAGCTAGAAAAAAACCCTGACATTGCAGCCGAAATGGGAAAAATAAAAAAAGACAAGCAAATAACAGTCGGCTTTGCTTTGGAAATGAATAACGAATTGCTAAATGCAAGTAAAAAGCTAATATCCAAGAACTTAAATTTCATTGTACTAAATTCATTAAAAGACAAAGGAGCAGGATTTGGAACAGATACCAATAAAATAACAATAATAGACAAAAACAATAAAAAAACCGTTTTTGAGTTAAAACACAAAAGAAAAGTTGCTGAAGATATTGTAAACTACCTGGTTGACTTGTTGAAATAAGTTTTCGGATATGAAAAAAATATTATCTCTCATATATATAATGGTTGCCTCAGCGGTAATTTCATATTCTCAAGAACTGAATTGCCGTGTTCAAATAAATTCGTCCCAAGTACAAGGGGTAAGTAAAAAAGTCTTTCAAGATATGCAGAAAGACATTTACGAATTTATGAACAACACTAAATGGAGCAAATATGTTTTCAGCAACGAAGAAAGAATAGAATGCACTTTTTTCATCACCATTTCAAAAGCAATATCCGTAGATGAGTTTCAGGCAAGCATACAAGTACAATCCGTTCGTCCCGTTTACAATTCCAACTACAAAACAATGCTTTTCAACTTCAAAGATAATAACTTCAGGTTTCAATATTCACAATTCCAACCAATGCAATTTAACGAAAACACCGCTAATCCAAATTTGGTATCAGTGTTGGCATATTATGCTTATGTAATTTTAGGATATGATTTTGATTCTTTTTCACAACTTGGTGGTACGGAATTTTTTAAAAAAGCTGAAAAAATTGTTAATAATATGCAAAATGCCAGAGAAAAAGGATGGAAAGCCTTTGAAAGCACAAAAAACAGATACTGGCTTGTACATAATATTCTTGATAAAAAATTTCAACCTCTTAGGCAATGTTATTATCAATATCATCGCTTGGGGTTAGATATTATGGCAGACAAACCCGCTGATGGTAGGGCTGTTATTGCTGAAAGTTTACAACTTGTAAGAAAAGTTTATCGTGAACAACCGGGTAACATGCTTGTACAGCTTTTTTATGATGCAAAATCACAAGAACTTATAAATATATTTAAAGAAGCACAGCCTGACGAAAAAGCCAGGGTAATAAATATTCTTAAAGAAACAGACCCGAGCAACGCTTCCAATTACGAAAAAATAAGAAAATCTTCCAACTAAAAATTAGACTTCAAATACACATTTGCATTTATACCGGGATTGTAAAATCCGAAATTTGCCAGTGTAGATAACCTGTCATAGTAAACGGTATTGGTAAGACATTGAAAGTTTATTAGATAGTGTCGTCTTTAAAGTCTTTTATTTATTCATACCTAAATACAACCTGTGAGCATTGCTAATTTTTTCAATTTGATGCTTCGGAATATCTACTTCTTTAGCAATTTTTTCCCATTGGCTAACTGCTTCCGTTACTTGTTCTATATATTTCTTAGGGTTTCTAATCCCTTGTACTTTGCCAAATTCGATAAGATCCTTTTGTGTAAAATTATCTCTTTTCCCTCTTAAAGACAATTGGTGGGATTTTGTCCAATATCCATCGGGGTTGTATGAGTATGAAATATCATAGGCGGGTGATAGTTTCCAATCTCCTTCTTTTTCTTTCAAAAATGATATATTTTTTACATGGTCATCTTGGTTTCTTGCTATAATATTAAACAATGTCCTAATGTATTGTTGTTCTATTGCTGAAAAACTAAGTTTTAATTTTCTAATTGTGTCAAATACATTCTCATAAGAATATCCCAAAGGATCCTTAAAATTATATCCTCTCAGTCCTGCTAGTGATAACATATGTATTTTTTCTACTTTGTCTGTTCTGTCAAAGCGTTTTGTAAAAAAATGACATCTCGGTCCTTCTTGAAACAAAAAAGTATCATTCATTTCTATACCTGCAATTTTTGCCATTTTATAATATGCGTATTCTATTTTACTGTATCCTTGCGGATCGGTAATACTTACACCTTTTACTCCGTCTAGTTTAACTAACCAATATGAATAATTACCCTTATGAATTACATCACAGGCTTTTAATTCTTTTGTTTCATTATCCATAGCAACTATTATTTTTGCTCTCGCACCACCTGCCGAAACCCCTACTTTAAGAATATTTAAAAATGCCTCTTCTCCTATTTTCCCCAGATTCTCACTTTCTTTATTTCTTAAAATTTCTGATAAGATCTTTACTATTTCTTGCAAATCTAAATTTTCATTAGACTTTAGAAGTTTTACTTTCGGTTCATATTCCAAAGCTCCCATTCCTCGTTTACCTATATAGAGTAATTTCTCAACAGGATTTAATTTTTTCCCTGTTCTATCTAAATAACTTTTTAGTAGATTATTTCCAAAATCATCAGGCAAAGAGTCTGCAAAAACAGGAGGTAAATTCTTAAATACCGTTTCCATTGAAACATCAGATTTAAAAGGGAATTTACCTTCACTGCGTTTCATAATAAAGGGAGACAAATCAAACCCGTTTTTTAAAAAGTCTTCGTCATAAATAAAATATGATGTTAAAGTATTTTCTTCCCATATTATATCACCGGCTTTTTTATCCCATATTTTTACTGTAGCTTTATCCATAACAAAAGTTTTTAATGGTTTCTTGAAGCTCTTTTCCTTATTTTGTTTGACAACATCCGCATTTCACGACTTGAAAATCCGGGGACGATAAATAATTTATCCAGTTCATCAAGTCTGTTAATGGCTCTGAAAAGTCTAACCAGATATAAAGTTGATATTGGTTCGCCTTTTTCAAATCTTTTGATTGTAGATAGGCTAATACCGGATTTTTCTGCTATTTTTTTCTGTGAAATGTTAATTAAAAGCCTGATTCTTTTAAAATTTTCACCTATTCTTTCTAACATTTCTTTGTCTGATAATTCGTAGATATCAATCATTTTAAGGTTCAAATTTGAAATTTTATACGAAAATATAACATTAATGTTTCAAATATGACATATAAAATAGAT
>JALTDM010000309.1:0-11090 GCA_027074135.1 Bacteroidales bacterium | reverse complement strand
AATCACAAGAACTTATAAATATATTTAAAGAAGCACAGCCTGACTAAAAAGCAAGAGTAATAAATATCCTTAAAAAAACAGATCCCAGTAATGCTTCCAATTATGAAAAAATAAGAAAAACTACCAATTAAAACCTAAATCTCAAATACACATTTGCATTTATACCGGGATTATAAAATCCGTAATTAGCCAAAGTGGATAACCTATCATAATAAATTGTGTTTGTTAAATTTTGAAAGTTAACTCCAGTTGTAATTCTATATTCACCCATTAAAATATCTGTTCCTAATTTAAAATTCAATAAGAAATAGGGCTTACCAACTAACTCACCTTGCGGCACATCACTTTTTTCAAATGCATATAATGGATCTAATTCAGCAAACAAATATTCAAAATTGCCAATCTTATGTATTTTATATTTTATAATACCTTTTAATTTTGGTTGCGGAATAAAAGGCAAATAATCTCCATTTTGCTTTTCACCTTTTACATACGAAAATGTGGATCCAACATTAACATTGTGCAAAGGCCTAAAATATGCCGATAATTCTCCACCATACAGATAGGCATCTGTTTGAGCATAATAATAGCAAGGTTTGTCACAAGTTCCTGGATATAAATAAATATAATCGTAAATATTATTGAAAAAAGTAGAAAAGTCTATATAAGCCTTTTCTCCATGTACATGTACCCCAAAATCATATTCGATATTCTTTTGTGGCTTCAGTGTTGGATCTCCTATTTCATATCTGTCTCCATGTAATCCATTTTGATACAATTCAGGTATATCCGGAGTACGAAAACCTGAAGCGACATTTGCTCTCAGCAAAAGTTTTTCAATTGGGTTATAAGTCAAACCTGCAGACCACGTTACCCAATTATAATCTTTTTGAACACCGGTTTCGTCATTTCTAAGGCTCCTAATATCTAATCTGGTGCCTCCTTGTAAAACAAAACGTTTTTTAAGATGAAGTCTTGCTATAGAGTATGCTGAACCACTTTGAACCGTAGCATTTGGAATAATCTTTTTGGGTGCATTATTATTAACATCAACTTTATGTAATCCCTGAATACCACTCGTTAATTCAATATTATTATTTTTTCTATATACATAATTTATATCCGAAAATAAAGTATTCATATTCATGTCTATAGGCACACCTTCTCCGGAATGTAATTTACGATTATTTTGTTGGTACGAAAGTTTCACATTTATTTCTGAATTTTCAAGTTTAACCTTATCACTTGCAATAAACAATCTGTCTGTAAGATCTTGATACCAAGAATTATGATTGAATACTCCGGGAATGTTTGTTGTATCAAAATCAGGCACATACAGTCCTAATTTTGGTCTTAACTGCCTAAAAAACATACTGAAATTATTTATCGCACCTATATAACCTGCCGTTGTTGAAATTTCATCACTGGAAAAACAAGTATTAAAGACTCTTCTTCCTGTTGCGTCATAATAGTCTGCAGCCCGCTTTATACCACCTGATGATTTCAAATAAAATTTATCACGTGAAACTGTAAAATTATATCCTGTTGCATATCCTAATCCATTATTGAAACCCTTCATTACAACATTCCCGATAACAGTATCTTTTTCCACCTGTCTGTTGGTAATGAAATTTATGGCACCACCCATTGCATCAGAGCCATACAAAAGGGACGACGGACCTTTTATCACTTCAATTTTGTTTATCCCCCACTCATCTACCATAAATGGATGATTTATGGAAAATTGAAAATTTTCTAACCTGACTCCATTTATGAGAACAACAATATTATTTGAAGTAAGACCTCTAATAACAGGCTGTGTAATACCATTACCTCTACTAATTAAATCAACTCCCGGAGTTTCAGTGACAGCCGACATTATATTATTTTGAGAAGATGATAAAACTTCTTTTGCATTTATTGCATCTATCTTAATGGCATTTTCGTGCTGAGAAGACATTCCGGCAGACACAATCACTTCTTGAACTTTAAAAACTTCCGGCTTCATTTGAATTTTCAAACTTGTATCCCTCAAAGCCTTAAATCTAAATAATGACGGTTCATAACCAACATGCGATACGACAAGAACTACTTCGCCTTTTTTTATTTGTAAAGAAAACAAACCGTTTTTATTAGTTATATCACCTCTATTTGATCCACTCAAAATAATATCAGTCCCGGAGAGAGGTTTACCTGATTCTTTATCTTTTACAACTCCACTTATTATTATACTACTATTCTTTTGTGAATATGTAGGTGCAATAAAATAAAAGATAAGAAAAATAAATAACAATATTCTTTTCATATCAATTCAATTTACATTAAATGGCATAACGCTAAATAAACTTATATATTGCTCAAATATAACAAAAAGAAATTTTGTGTTAAATATCTAAAAAACAACTATAAGTTTTCAATTATTTCCGGTTATGTATGCATTAACGAATTTAATTTAGCAACCATTTAGTGCTAAAACCACTCTTAGGTGGCGGTAAAATATTACCCCCCCCCCCATAAAAATAGGGCTAAGTCATATTAATTTATTACAATTAAATCACAGATATTTTTTACTACACGATAAAATTGTGCAAGATTTTTTATCACCCCTTTGTATTTCCACTCAAGTGTATTTCCACTCAAGGGAAGAAGTTTTAATTAAAAATAATGAATTATAAATTTTACATTTAAAAAATCGATATTCAGTATTGGATATTAATTATTCTTATTCCCCTACCTTGAGGTAGGATTAAGGAGAGTGACTTATTAGTTGTTAGTTGTCAGGCTGGCTTTAGCCCCGTTATCATTATTCAAAATACCTAATTTTAATTAGCCCACTTTTTAAGTTGTGAAATAAATGAATAAAAAATCTTGAATGAATTTGCAGATTAATTTTTTTCGTACTTTTGCAAGCGATTACTTACATGCTTTTTGAGTTTTTTCATATACGTAACTATGTAGATATGAGCGGAAAGAGAATACTATTGTTTAGCTGGATTTTGACGGTGAGTGTTTCATTGTTTGGACAACAAAAGAAAGAAGGGATTAACACAGTAGGTGTGGACACTGTTTTGTACCAATCTGTGTATAACTTAAGACCTGTTTTACTTAAGAAAAATAAAATACTGGTAAATACACGCCTTGATTTTCCTAGGTTTTATAAGATGTATATTCAGCAACAAAAAAAACTCACAAAAGTTCCATCCTATATTGTCTTAAATGAGTTTTATTTTAACACCTATTTAACTTATGGAGTTTCCAATAAAATAAATTTTTATACTATAATTCCTTTAGTAGATATTCACCACTTCTCTCCTATGAGTATCCAAAAAGGTGTAGGTTTGGGTGATGCCGAGTTAGGCGGAACTTATCAAATTACAAAATCCGACACAGGCAAAAATATTCTTTCAGGAGAACTCAGAATAACATTTCCCACAGGTAAAACAACTTATTCAATGCAAGATTACCCTACCGGGATAGGTTCGTTTCGTTTTATGGCTGCTATCAACGGATTGACAAAACTAAAACATTGCAATTTGTGGTACACTGCATATTATGAATATCGCACAAACCATAACGGCATAAATGCAGGGGACGAAACAGGTTTATTTATAACAATACAAAAGCCGTTTAACTTGAGCATTGGCAATTTCGGTATAGAATACGGAGCTAACGGTTATTACAATTTCTACGATAGCAAATCGGGAACTAAAATACCAAACACACAAGATTATGCAGTAAATATTTATGCCGGTGGTTGGTACAGATATCTTGAAAAAATCTATATCAGGTTTGGGGTTCCTTATTCAGTTTTTCAAAATAATACATGGTTTACTAAATACAGGGTTTTGCTTCAACTTGATTATCTTATAAATTAAATTTTCTTGAGATATGCATAACATATTAATTCCCATTGATCCGTCGGATTATACAAAAACAGCGTATAAGTATTTGCTGAAAATTGCTACACACAACAAAGTTGCGGTAGAAGGAATTGCAATAATTGACAATTTGAATTTAGCAGAAGCTGTTTCCACTTACTTGCCCCTTCCTTTAGGGTACGAAGAGCGTTTACAAAAAGAAGAAGAGTTATTGAAAGATGCCAAAAAGAAAGCCCGTGAGGAACTGAAAGAATTTAAAAAGTTGTGTGAAGAAAATAATTTGAAATGCAAAAGCAAAAAAATAGTAGGACGTCCTGATTTTGTAATTGAAGAAGCCAGCAAATACACGGATTTGGTAATAATGGGCATGCGCAATTTTTTCCACTTTGAAACATCAGACACTCCCGAAAAAACAGCATCTAAGATTATACACTATTCCCAAGCTCCGGCTTTGTTGGTAACTAAAGAATTTAAGCCTATAAACAAAGTCTTAATTGCCTTTGACGGCAGCAATCCTGCTGTAAAAGCCGCCCGTGAATTTGCAAAAATTGCTTGGAACAAAGAGTATGAAATAACAATAGTTGTAAGTCACAGCAGCCGTTCAAAAGGAGATGAATTGCTTCAGATTCTTGAAAACTATTTAAACGAACATACAAATGCACGAATAGAAAAACATTATACAAATCAGAATATAATATCTGCATACGATGAAAAATATGCTGGGAAGGTAGATTTGGTTGTATGTGGTATGCACTCACAGAATATTTTACAAAGATTATTTGTGGGTTCATTCCCCGAACATTTAATCAACGCTAATAATGTTCCCGTTTTGGTAGCACAATAAAAATTAAATAAAAGTGAAAAGTATGAAAAAGATATTGTTATTATCCACATTAGTGATAGCAGTTGTATTGAGTTCCTGTAAGGAGAAAAAATCAAAAATCAAAAACCCGGTATTCCAAGGATATATTGAAAACACACAAGTAAATGTAACAACGCGTATGCCCGGACGAATTGAAAAAATATTTGTGGACGAAGGTGACACGGTTAAAGAAGGAGAACCTGTTGCAGTTTTGGATACACGTGTGTTAAAAGCTAAACGTGAAGCACTACTTGCTAAGTTGAAAAACATAGAAGTAAACAAAAAGCGATTGGAAGAATTATACAAAGCAGGTGCCGTGCCACAACAAAAATTAGACGAAATAAACACGGGTTACGATATTGTAAACGCTAAACTAAAAGCTCTGGAAATCAACATAGAAGACATGACCATTAAAGCACCCATGGATGGTATAATAAGCGTAAAAGTTCTTGAACCTAACCAAATGATGCCTCCGGGAATGCCTGTAGTAATAGAAACAGACCCCAAAAGCACTTGGGCACGATTTGGCATACCCGAAACATACCTTGACCAAATTAATCTAGGCGATACATTTGAACTTACAACAAATAGTAATAATTTGAAGTTGAGAGCCAAAGTAATCCAAATTTTACCTATGGCAAATTTTGCCACACATACACCTACCACACTACGAGATGAAAGGGATGTAAGAACTTTTGATATAAAAATGCTTATCCTAAATAATCAAATGAAGTGTAAACCCGGCATGTCAGTTTATTTAACATTAAAACCGGAAAAAGCAACATCACATGAAGCCAATTAAACTAATTCTGACCATTATTCTGAGAACGGTGCTTATTTCTATGGCACTGATTCTTTTTTTCAGTATGATGGCGGGAATGTATTACAAAAATGCACCTACCAAAATTAAAGTGGCTATCCTCGACCTTGACCATTCACCGCTAAGCAGGTCCATAATTTACAACATTAAGCAATCACAGTTTTTCAGTGTTACACATCAAGCATATGATTATCTAAACTTGCAAGAACTTGTTGATAATGACTCTGTTGATGTTGGTGTGGTAATTCCCGAACACACATACAAAAATGTATTGAACAAACGAAAAGTTTCTTTGCTTACGGTACTCAACGGGACTGCAAACCCAATTGTCCCCAAGATTTCTCTCATGATGCTCAACAAGATTATTATGACTCTGAATTTGCAAATGAGCATGAAAATGCGTGTGGAAGAATTGGGAGACATACCAAACACACGGCACCCTAAAACTCCTCTGTTATCTGTAAACGAACGCGTATTTTTCTCTCCGGGCTTATCAATGGAATCGTCTATGCTTCCTGCATTCATGGGATTGGCAATGCAAATAGTTTCCATGCTAATTGTTCTATTTGCAGTAATGGCAAACCTCAAACTTATTCGTCAAAAAGCCCCTTATATAAAATTGGCTCGCCAGTTACCGATAAAAGCATTAATTCCACCTTTTATCATAAGTTGGCTAATAGTTTCAACAGCCATTTCTGTTGCATTTTTCACTACCATGCATCTATTCCATGTTCCTGTAAAGCATGACACTATGTGGGAAGTTGCATTTATCATTTCCCTCTTAGTATTGTCAATGGAAAGCCTTTCGTATTTTCTTGCACTTAACATAAGAAACGGTGCCGTGTTGGCAGGAATAATAACTTTGATAGTAATGCCTGCTTTTATGTATTCAGGTTATTTAATTCCGATAGAACAAATGGCTGATGTGCCGAATATGATAGGTAATGCTTTCCCTTTGAGGCACTATTTACAAGCTCTTTACCCCGTGTTTAACCATCACAGACCTTTAACAGCTGTTTACAAACACATAAACATTTTATGGACATACATTGCCGTATTTTTAGGATTATCGGCATTATCTATTGCCATAGGACAATTTGAACGGGTAACCCGAAGGAAGAAGATGATAATGGAAAAATTCCGTAACAGAAGGAAATAAAAAAGTGAATAATTATGAAAAAATTTATATTTATAATTTCAATAAATGTATTTTTAGCACTTGGGATACAAGCACAAAAAGTAATCACCCTTGAAGATGCTATAAGCATTGCTTTGAAAAACAATCCTGCAATAAACGCAGGCAAAAACCAAGTTAGAGTTGCTGAAGCCAAGCAAATACAAGCCAAGTCGTTATTATACCCCAAGGCAAACATTTTATCAAAATATTTTTATACCAACAATTTGCCGGGTATGTATCCTTTGGAAGGCAAAGAAGTCCCGGTGATGAACAACGGCACTCCTACAGGTGATGAAGTTATTATGCACCCTATGGCACCGTTTCCTAACCTGGACGGAGATGTACTTGCAACCGATTTTAATGTAATATATCCGATTTATGCCGGCAACAAACGAAAAAATGCCATTGCATTAACGCAAGACTTGAGCAATTTCTATACAAACCAACTTAATGAAACCAAAGCACAATTAGTTGAAAGAGTCAAAGTAGCATACTACAATTACCTTACCGTAAAAGAAGTGATAAAAGTGTACAAACTTGCTCTTCAGCAACTGAATAAGCACTTGGAACTTGCACAAAAAGCCTACGAACAAGGTGTAAGGTCAGAATTTGATGTACTGAATTTTAAATCAAAAATAGCAGGATTCAAAAGCAAAATAATTGAACTGGAAGGGAAAAAAGACATTGTAGTTACCGCACTGCGAAATTTACTTAACATACCTGACCAAGACAGCGTTGAATTTACAGGCTCAATTGATGAATTATACAATGCAACAGGATTATCCCTAAATAAACCGGAGTTGTCATCAATTCAAGAAAAAAATTACAAAATTCAATCACTAGAAACAATGGTTAATTTATTGGACAAAAAAACAAAAATGGAACATGCATCAAAACTGCCTGTATTGTTTGCTTTTGGTAATTACCATTTCTATCACGGCAGGGACTTTCCACCTTTTGACGAAGCTTGGCGAAACGGCTATGCCGTGGGAGTAGGTGTCAAGATAAATTTGTTTGACGGGAACCTCTCAAAAGGTAAAATTGCCGAAATAAAGGCTAATCAAGATAAACTTGAAGAATACCAAAACGGACTTAAATTAAAACTTCGTTTTGAATACCAAAAGTCAATAGAAAACATTGAGGCACTTAAAACTAAAATGGAAGCCCAACAAAAAAATTTGGAAGTAGGCAAAAAAGCATACGAAATAGCAAAAGTCGGGTATGAAAACGGTGTTGTAACCAACATAGAACTTAATGATGCCCAATTGAATGTTACCAAGATAAAAACATCAATCCTTAACATAAAAAAGCAAATACTAATTGAATATGCCCATTTGGATTATTTGAACGGTATGCTGAAATAATTTTTTAAAACATAAAAATATGGAAACAAAAAGTAAACCTAGCATTGATGAAATGCTGAAAATGATGGCGGAAGAACTCGGCGAAACTCCTGTTACAATGGAAAGTTTGGCAAAACTTAACGAACACATTGTTTATGAACATGCAGCAAACAAGCAGTTTGCAATGTCAGGAGAACATATACCTCCCAAGTACAAATTATTGATAAGTCTTGCCATAAGTGCGGCTCTTGGTGCTGAAAGTTGTATTGAAACTTATACCAAAGTTGCACTCCGTAAAGGTATTACACCGGAAGAAATAATGGAAACAATTATACTCACACGCTTTGTGAAAGGCACTACTGTAATCAGCAATTCAACAAGTGCCATGCAACTTATCATTGACAAAATGAAAAAATAAAACAACTTAACGGCAGCAGTAAGCAATTCCGTCACGAAGCTGCCGTATTTTTAATACCTTAGATTGAATTAAATCCCTCCGGTTATTCTACTGATTTCCAAGATGTTTTGAGCAGGCAGTAAATTGTTAGAAAATATCATTAATTTTGTGAATTATGGAAACAAAAAGAATACGCAAATCCGGAGATGAACGCCGCAAAGAAATTAAACAAAGCATTTTGGATATTGTTTTTACAGACGGCATTCACAAACTTTCCACAAGGTATCTGGCACAAAAAGTAGGACTGAGTGAAGGTGCTCTTTTCAGACATTATCCCAATAAATTGGCAATGATTGAAGACATTATAAGTGATGTCAAAACCGAAATGATTGACAAATTAAAAAAAATTGCTTATGAATATAAACCTCCTCAAGAACGCTTAAGCAAATTTATAACTTATACGCTTACATACCTGTACCGCAAAAAAGGCATAACAATGATCCTGTTTACAGAAGCCTCCCACCAAAATGATGAAGGTCTGAAACAAAAGATGAACACAATTTATAAACTCCAAAAACAATACTTTACCAAAATAGTTTTAGACGGCATAGAACAAGGGTTATGGGACAAAACAACAAATGTAGAAAGTTTGGCCAGACTTTATATGGGAATTCCCGTAACACTAAATATCGAAATGATTTTGGATCCTGATAAGTTTGATATTGGAACATTTTGCAAACAAATGCGAAACATAATCTTAAAAGTACTTACAAAAATTTCTGAATAAGAAAGCAAGTTTATAATGCTTATTTTTAACTTAATATTATAAACCGACATTTAAATTTTAATAAGCAAAAAACTTAAACGGTAATTTTAGAAGTTTCTCATACCTTTTGCCGGAATGTTCCATATCCATGTCTTCTTTTGAATAATACCAGTATATTTCTACATTTGATTTTCCTTCAAGATGCATTTTTTCCAGCAACAAAAATATTCTTGCAAATTGTTTAGCGGTAGAAGTGTTATAATATTCCAATTTAAATTGAAATATTGTTTCTTTATTCGGGTTTTTACTATATTCATCAAGCCATTCTAATATTGGTCTATAAAATTCTATTGCATTTTCAGGCAAAGACTTTTCCGCTATTTTAAATTCACCGCTTTCTTTATCCAATTTTACATATGGAGTCATGTCTGTTGCTTGAATATCTAATTTTTCCATAACCTACTCTCCGTGAGTTTTGTTTATTTTTGACCCTAACAATAAAAAATCTAATTTATCATTATAATCTTTAACGGAAAATGTCAATTTATTTTGACTCTTTAATCTTATATCTATAAAACCTAATCCTGTTTTCTTTTCATCATCTACATTAAAATCGAACAAAATTTTACTATATTGTATTTCCAACTCATCTATTGAATATTCATTTATTTGCTTCAACTTATTTAACAATAGGTGCGATTCACTTTTGTCTATAAAATTACCTGTTAATATATAAAAGTACTTATTATCTTCACCTATAACAAAAACACCAGGATTCGCTAAATTTTCTTCAGTCATACTCCCGTGTTTTACAATATTTTGCAACATTTCCACAATCACATAAAACAACTTATTTTTTAGAGAAACAGATGTTGTTATGTGTCCTTTTATTGCTCCTAGCAAATTTACAGAACTTTCTTGAGAAAATTCACCATTATATATCAATAAAAAATTATTTTTATTAAGTAGCGAATGGACATTTATAATATTATTTATTGTATCAAATATTTTTTTCTCATCAATTTTTGAACTTTCTACAACAGGTACTGTATGAAGATAAAAATATGAATGAGAATCGTCTATTTTTCTGAATTTATAAAATAATTTATTACCGGATTTTCTTGCCATATCTATAAGTCCAAGACCGGCACCTCCTTTATCGGACATCTCCCCTTCTGTAAGTACTTTTTTATAAAATTCTTTTAATTCATCTTTTGACAAACTATTTATTTTTTCCAATAATTCCTTTAACGGTGGTATATTATCATTATCTACAACATTCCCGGTAGTAATAAAATAATAATCATCAATTTTTTGTATAACAAAAATCCCAAATGTTTCTTCAATTTTTTCTAAATCAACATCATCTGCGTGTTGGTGTCTCGTTATATTTTGGAGACCTTCAACCATTATGGAATATATTCTTTTTTTAATCTTGTTGCGACTTTCTTCGTGTTGGAGATTAGCTTCTGTAAGTTTAAGTATATTCTCGGTTATCTCATCGGTAAAATTACCTCTGTATATATAGCCGAGGTTATCTTCGTTCATCAATGAAAACAATCGGTAAGCACTTTCTAATTTATTTTCCATAAAAATGTACTTTTTACTTGTCAAGCATATTTTTTGCTAAAATATACTATATTCTCCAAATCAACATAAAAAAAGTCACTTATTTTATTAAATGTCTAAAATTTATCATTACAAAAGTATAATTTTTTTTTCAAAATACTTATACATAATTAAAATCATTCTCGTTCTAAACGCTATAAAAATAAAAAAGAGAACGGCATTTAAAAAATTCCCCAAGTGGTATAAAACAAACACCATTCTCTGATGACAAATATAAG
>JALTDM010000308.1 GCA_027074135.1 Bacteroidales bacterium | reverse complement strand
TTATTTATATTTGTTGTAAATGCACTGATATGAAAAAACATTTAATAATTCTATCTGCACTTCTTTTATCTGTACTTCTACCACAATCTGTCAATGCCACAATTTATCATGTTGACCCTGTTCACGGTAGTGATGCGGGAGATGGTTCTGCGGAACATCCGTGGAAAACAATAGAAAATGTTATCAATAATAATTTAATAGAAAGTATGTCGTATGCAACACCTTATGACAGTACGAATCCGCAATTGGTTATGAAAAATCCGGGAGCTCCGGTAAAACCGGGTGATACCTTATACTTGTATAATGGTATTCATGGCGAAATTAACCTTGTAAATTATGTTAATCCCGAATACATTACAATAAAAAATGCACCGGGTCATTTCCCGATAATAAAAAGCATTCATGTACAGGCAGGCAGTAAATGGCGTTTTGAAGGATTGGAGATAAGCAGTGAGCCGTATTCAGAATACATCAATGATAAAATTGTTTTTTTTGAGTCGCATAGTTGGCAAGGTCCGGTGTCAAATATCGAAATGAAAAATTGTAGAATTTTCAGCTCAATAACTGCTTGGACAGATTCACTTGATTGGCTTACAAAAGCAAGTGACGGCATTGTAATTTGGGGTGACAGTGTTTTGATAAAAAACAATATACTGACGAATGTTCATTTCGGTATAATTATGCTTGGAGACTATATTACTGTATCAGGTAATTCTATAACAAACTTTTCTGCAGACGGAATAAGATTAACAGGTTCTTACGACATTGTAGAAAAAAACATTATTAAAAATTGTTACGATGTTGATGATAATCACGATGACGGCATACAATCATTTACAACAGGGGGACTTGTCGTAAATAATAATATTGTACGGCAAAATATAATCTTGAATTATGAAGACCCCAACCAACCTTTACTTGGACCATTACAAGGTATAGGTTGCTTTGACGGTCCATATGAAAATTGGATTGTGGGAAATAACCTTATAATTGTTAATCATTGGCACGGCATATCATTTTACGGATTAAAAAATGGTAATATTGTAAACAATACAGTATTAGACCCAAACTTGAATGATACAATAGGACCTTGTTGGATAAAAACAGGAGATTTACAAAACGATTCGAGTAAGAATTGTATTGTTGCCAATAATATAGCAAACAGTATTTCATTAACACCCAATACTACAACTCAAAACAATTTATTGCTTACTTCTTATCAACAATATGATTCTAATTTTATAGATTATGCATCATTTGATTTCCATCTGAGTTCAAATTCAGTAGCAATAGATGCAGCTTGTGATACTTTATCTCCCGGTACTGATTTGGACGGAAATTACAGTCCATATGGCATACATTCGGATATTGGATGTTATGAATATAAACCAACAACATTTGCAGTAAATGTAAATACTCACGATTTCAAAATTTATCCTAATCCTGTCTCTACAACTTTATTTGTTTCGGGAAATTCAGGGAATGCTGATATTACAATTTTAACCATGAAAGGAAATGTTGTAAAGAAGATGAAAAATATTTTTATCCCTTCGGAAATCTATATTTCTAACATAAAAAG
>JALTDM010000307.1 GCA_027074135.1 Bacteroidales bacterium | reverse complement strand
GGTTTTTTAATATCTCAAGTGACAAAATATAGATATTTTTACGATAAAAATATTTTTTTATTTAAAAATTAACGGTTGTGCCTTTTATAGTCCATTGGATTGCAAAGGAAAACTTGATGAGGAAGCAGAAAAGAACTGTTGCCCTGATTATCTCGTGCGCAATAGGTTTTGCGTCTGCGTATTTGTCGGGGCAGTTCCATACGGAAGCGGCGTTAAAAGCAACTGCAACTGCCTTTACCGTATCACAGGTTATTTACAGCCAGTTCTTCAAAGACATCTTCAAAAGAAATAAAGAGGAGCTCCCACTTACATAATGAGCTCAGAGGAAATACTCAAAGCAGTCGCGGGCGTGGGCTTCCCCACAGCAGTTGCAGTTTACCTGCTCATCGCGTTCGGAAACAAATTGGACAAACTCACCGAGGCAGTAAACAACCTCACACACAGAGCAAACTCCACCCTCTGCCCTGGCAAGAACTTCCCTTTTATTCAAATGCTCGACAGCCTAAGGAACGGAGAGCCCTTCTTCGGCATAGGAGAAGACTACCCATACATAAAAGAAATAAAATACTTAAAAGAAAAAGGCATCATCAAAGGAGACGGAAGAGGCTACCTCCACCCCGGCAACTTCATCACGAGGGAGAAGGCGGTGCTCATTGTGTATAGGATGATGAAATTGATTTTACAGCAATTTTCGATTTACCGCCTTTAATAAAAACTCTCTAAAAATTAATCAGTAGAGTTTTTATTTATCACCATTACTCTACAATACGGATTTTAGCCCTTGATTAAATATGTCGTTACATGAAGTTGCCTATTTATTATTTATCTTCTTATATCTCCTAAATCCTATTTTTATTGAAATTATTAAAATCTTCTATTTGTTTTCTGCTATTCCAGGCGTACCGCCAATTCATTGTTTCTTTATAAGCACGTGAGCCATCAAATTTTTAAATTTTCAGGGAAGGTGCTTGCAGTGGATGTATCTAACACTTGTACTGCATAACTCTCACAGCCGTTTATGCAATTTGCAAGTAAACGGTGGCTTTTTGCTACTTATTCCGAAATTGTTACTCTAAGATCTAACTATTGTTTGCTGCTGGTCTGCCCCAAAACCGGAAACCGAGAATTTAAGCTTCTTCTAGGCATACCATTTTGTTGCTTTATTAAGTAAAAAGAATGTACTAAAAATCAAAAAGAAATAATAAGGTATATAAAAAATATGTAAAAGCAAGTAAAAAGTATTGCAATTCATAAAAAAAAGTATAAAATATAATTAATCAATAGAGAGAGTACCTCTTGAAGGTAAGTCTTCAAGCTCGTGCTCTCTCATTTTTTATTTATTTTGTGTTTGACTCTCTCCAGAGGGAAAACTTTAGTTCCTGCCTCCTTTGCAAGTAGCTTAGAGAGATATTTTGTATCAGGGCTAATAACACATAGAAATTTTTCTTTTTCTTTAAGATAACGGACAAGCGAATAGAAATCTCCATCATTCGAAACTATTACAGCATAATCGTATTTCGGAAAATTAATCATTGCCTTCAGCACAAGATCTGCATCGATATTTCCCTTTACCTCTCCGTTGCTATTTTTAATAGTTGGCTT
>JALTDM010000306.1 GCA_027074135.1 Bacteroidales bacterium | reverse complement strand
CGTAAGTCGTTTGTCCCGACGCCACGCTTCCAATAAGAGCGTATGCAACTAATAAAAGTAATAATTTTTTCATAGAACTAAGTTTTTAAGATTTTCAAATAATGACATTTCGTTATTCAATTTATAATAATTGGTATTGGCCATTAATGGTCTTGCAAGTATAATCAATTTTCTTTTTAAAACCGATAGCAATCAATATTTTAGGTTAACTTTTTATTAACAAAAACTTTCTTGATATTATCTCAAAATGGTACAGCTTGTCAAATATGGAAATCAAATATAATTTAAAGTAATACAATATTTTAAGAATAAATTAACAAATAGGTATTTCAAGTATTATTTTTGGTCTTTCCCAAAATGAGACGATATTTTTTCAATTTCTTTTGTCTTTTTAAAGAAGAATGCTATTATCTGTGGGCTGCCGAACCCCTCTTTGCTGCTTTGAAAAGCATGTGACATAGACAGACGGATTGCCATGGAGGGTGGCCCTATGGATTTTGGAGAGCGTTGGAATCGTTGCTTGGACTGTGGAGCAGTTGATTAAGAAAAAAGAGAATCATACCCAATGAACACCAAAATTACCGACCCATTCGTTATCTTTTTTCAGTTGGCTTTATTTGGAATGAATTTTTGTAAAAAATAATTAATAAAGAACAAATGTTCAATATATTTGCAATCAAAAAATAGAGAGGATGTCTCCACGGCCCAAACGAAAAAGAACGATTAAAATACCGCCAGCTGTAACAGGGTTTGTGCCCGAAAGCGGTGATTTTGACCCCAACGAAAAGGTTGTTCTTTGTTTTGAAGAGTTTGAATCTGTTAAGCTTTCCGACTACGATTTGCTTACTCATTTGGAAGCATCGAAAGAGATGGGCATTTCGCGGCCAACGTTTACACGCATTTACGATTCTGCGCGAAAAAAAATAGCCAAAGCATTTGTGGAAAACAGACGGATTACCATTGAGGGTGGCGACGTGGATTTTGAAGAGCATTGGTACCGTTGCATGGATTGCGGTACGGTGTATAAACAGGGCGATTTGGAGCATGCAGAGGAGGAGGCACATTGTCCCGTGTGCCAATCAAAAAATATTATTCCATTGCAAAAGGCAGTCAATTCGCCGGGTAGGCAGTGGGGTTTTGGCCGTCACGGCGGCAAACGTTTTGGCGGTGCCGGTGCCGGAGGGTTTTGTATTTGTCCCAAGTGCGATTACAGGGAGCCGCATGTTTCGGGAACGCCTTGTAGTGCCCAATTGTGTCCTCATTGCAACATTCGACTTATAAGAGAAGGCTCGGAACATCACCGGTTTGTATTGAAAAAGAGGAGATGATGCAAGCGGGGGAAGTGGGAAGTTAGAAATTAGAAATTAGAAGTTAGAAATTAGAAGTTAGAAATTAGAAGGTAGAAGTAAAAATACAATGAAAATAAAGGTGCAGAGCACCGTAATATTTATAGAAAGAAATTAGAAAAACACCATGAAGACGTAGGTGCAGAGCACCGTAATATTTGTAGCATCAATGGAATTTAAAATTACATACCCATGAAAAAGTTAGTAATACCGTCGGAAAACGGAAAATTGGCAGAGCATTTCGGCCACAGTAGAGCCTTCGT
>JALTDM010000305.1 GCA_027074135.1 Bacteroidales bacterium | reverse complement strand
TCTTGAGAAATTTAACATCAATAATCTTACATGGCCTCTCAATCCTATTTTCTGGATCTTCATATCCAACAAGAAATCTTGCTACTTTTTCTATTGGTTCTATTGTTGCTGATAATTCTATTCTTTATATTCCTTGCTGGATTTTGGTAAAAGAGTAGCATATTCGTAACTTAGTTTAACTTTGGTAGATTCATAAAACATGTATATTGTAAAAAGACCTATCAATGTTAACAGCACAGCCCTGTTGCGCAAAATCAAACCTGCAAACTTATTCCACATCAGTATTATAATTATATATTTAATTACGCAAAAGTAACAAAAAAATACCTGCTCATCTTTATTCTATAATAAAAATGCTTGTGTCTTTAGTTATATAAAAATTAAAAGACCGCCCATATAATTTGTGGGCGGTCTTTTAAAAAGTTTTACATTTTTAATATAAACCTACTCGTATTTTTTCAGTTCATTTATTACATTTTCCGCCAATTTATTAAATGCTTTTCCTTGCGGGGTATCATCATCCAATGCTGTAGGTAATCCTTTATCTCCATCTTCCATTATTTCTTCCAAAATAGGGATTTCTCCTAACAAAGGAATATTTACTTCATCTGACAACTTTCTTCCTCCACCTTTACCAAAAATGTAATATTTCTTACCCTTTACTTCTTCGCATTCAAACCACGACATGTTTTCAATAACACCAAGAACTGGAATTTCAACACCTTTAGCACGAAACATGTTCACTGCTCTCCGAACATCGTTTAAAGCTACTTCTTGAGGTGTTGTAACGACAATACCTTTGCTACCTTTCAAATATTGTGCAATCGTAAGCTGAACATCACCTGTGCCGGGAGGAGCATCAATTATTAAATAATCAAGTTCACCCCAATCAACATCTGTAATAAGTTGCTTCAAAGCATTTGTAACCATAGACCCACGCCAAATAATGGCATCTTCTTTTTTAACAAAAAATCCTATGGAAATAACCTGCACGCCAAATCTTTCTATCGGAGCAATCATATCCTTGCCATTTACTTTTCTGCCAAGTGGTCTTGCACCTTCAAGGTCCAACATCCTCGGCACAGACGGGCCATACATATCTGCATCCAACAGACCTACACTTGCCCCTGTTTTTGCAAGTGCTATTGCCAAGTTTACACTAACAGTAGATTTCCCAACCCCACCTTTGCCTGAAGATACTGTTATAATGTGTTTAACATTTTTTAATAATGATTGATTAACTACTTGACCTGCATTTTTAAGATTTTTCACCTTATCAACATTTACCTTACCGATAGCCCTAACATGCACTTCAATATCATCACCAAAAGCCTCTTTAAATTTTCTTACAACTTCTTCTTTTATAGCCTTTTCGTGCGGATTATTAAAACTGTCGAAAACTACCGAAAGAGTAATTTTATTTTCTTCTACTTTCAAGTCCTTTATCATACCCAATGTTACTATATCACTATTTTTAGGTGGATACTGTATTGTTTTCAGGACTTCTACCAATTTTTCTTGATTTATTTCCATAACTTTTAATTTTATGTGTCAAAATTACAATGAATATGGCCTGAATAAATAACTAAAAGAAGGTATTTTATGTAAATAAAT
>JALTDM010000304.1 GCA_027074135.1 Bacteroidales bacterium | reverse complement strand
AAGAAATACTTTCATTGTCTGATATTTCATTCAAAGAAATTTTTACCGATTGGACGATTGCAAATTTATTAAACGACAGCTCGGTTTCAGTAAAATATTATTACAAACATCCTTTTAGAAAAAATTTTCACCTAACTGCAAAATATAGCGGCGATAAGTTGCCCTCATCTAACAAAATAATTTTGCCGAGCAGCAGCTCGTTTTTGGTTCAATATCCTTATGTCAAAGAATTGATTCTTGAACCTGACAAGCTGAGTGAACAGTTAACTTTTTCTTCGCTTACAATTTATGAAAATGGTACAAATAATTATACGGAAAATCTTCCACCTACAAATCTAAGTTTGACTGCCGCACCTAATATAAACGCAACAATGCAGATTTTAATTAGAAACATTCAAACAACTACCGGTAATGATGATAATTCGGAAATTACATTCTCTTATCTTGCACGGGGGAAAAAGTCAGGTAAGATTACACAAATTTTTTATGATGATGGTTCGGCAGATCCTTTTTTCAACGGCGCCAGATATTTCCTGATAGATAGTTCTCAAGCAATTGTTGTAAATTTTATTCTTAACAGTTTAACCGATTTGGAAGAAATATCATTAAAAGGTATTTTTTTGAATGAGTTGGAAGGTAAGCACCAAATAAGCAATGAACGCGATTTGGATGTTCAAATTTATTCTGTTAAAAACGGTTTGCCGGCTTACGCTATCACCCCTAGGATACATCATACTTTCAACCGTGATTTCGGCATAATTGATTTCGAGAAAATACCTTTGAATAAATTTTTTACTCAACTCGGTTCTTTGCGCGACACAATTTGCATTGTTGTCCGGAATGATACCGATGACAATAATCTTTTTGCTATCAGTTTGGATAATTCAATGGCGTCAAGAACTTTGTTAATGAGTCGGGATACTATTACATATTCAAATATTTGGAAATCATTTCCCGAAATAGTAATGGGAGATACGAATCTTGCACATTGGAATGCTATGATCAGGTGTAAATTGATAAAGCCATTACATTACGAAAACAATATAGACATTTTACCTCGTTCGGATTTTAATTCGGAAATAATTTCAATATCATTTACACCGCCATATTCCATTGATACTAATTATTCATCTGCGGTCTTAATTACCCCTAAAGGTAATTACGTAAATTCATCAATACCAAACGACAATCTTATATCATTGAAATTCAAATATGATGGTTTGGGACAATATAAATTTGTACTTTCACTTTATTCGAGTGAAAGTTCCGAGGTTTTCGATACCTCATTTGTATTTGAATTTTTCCCGTCCGAGCGGTACATAGTCGGAAACAATTATCCGAATCCTTTCAATGGCACAACTTTTATTCCTATAACGGCGTATTCAGATTGTAATATTACAATGCGAGTTTATAATATTCTCGGACAGTTGTTAGTAGAAAAAAACTTGGGGTTAAAACAAACCGGGAAATATATCATTCCGCTTAATGTCTCTAATTTTGCATCATCGGTTTATTTTCTAAATGTAATATTCGATGATAATGATTCGATAATAAAAAAAACACGAAAATTATTATTCATCAAATAAGCGAATCGGGATATTCGTCTTATAATAATTATTG
>JALTDM010000303.1 GCA_027074135.1 Bacteroidales bacterium | reverse complement strand
CTAACAGTTTATTTTTTTATTGAAAAAAATTCGTATTAAATTTGTATAATAAATCATAAAACTATGAAAACAATAATAATCACACTCACGGCAATAATAATACTGTTTGCAGTAAAATCAAACGCTCAGAAAATTGATACAGTGTATTGCTATACATTCAACACGGACAGTAATTCAAATGTAATAGATTCCACTTTGGAAGGAATGATTATTTATAATTACGATGCTCACAACAATGAAACATTAGAAGCAACATACCACTATGACCATACCGTAAACTATTTTATTGGAGACACTTTATGGGAATGGAACTACGACGGAAATAACAATTTGACTCTTTATGATTACTACTATTGGGATACAACAGGTGGAAATTGGAAAGGAATAGAGAAATACGAATATTCTTTTGACAGCAACAATAACAAAACATCTAAAATCAAATACGGTTGGAACAATTCATCTTCGGACTGGATTTACAACGAAAAATACGAATATACTTACGACACAAACAACCAAAAGACCTCGGAAATAAAATACATTTGGGATAATTCAGCAGGAAGCTGGACCTACTCCGAAAAATGCGAATACAATTATGATTCTACAGGTAACCTTTCTCTGACCCTGTGCTATATTTGGAACGACAGCACAACCAATTGGACCTACAATGAAAAACAAGTGTATTACTACAACACTGACAACAAAACCGACTCTATTTATTATTATTCGTGGGAAAATGGAGATAGTAATTGGGCATATCATAAAAAATATATATACACATATACTTATAATTCCGATACTTTGCAAATTGCAATTATTGTATATTTCTGGCATGCTACCGACAGTGTATGGAAAGCAGGAGAAAAATATAAAACAATTTACGATACAAGTGGGAAAATAATTTTAGAAGAAAAATTTATATGGATAATTACAAACATTGACGACTGGGTTGGTATTTATAAATATGAATACGAATACGATGAAAATGATACATTAATAAAGAAAACAGATTACTATTGGGATGTAGTGCTTATTAAGTGGATACCAGAAGATAAATATGAATATACTTATAATGAAAATAATAAACTAATTTTCGAAATAATGTATCATTGGTTTTGGTTTGAAGGTGAAATGCAATGGGTGGGACTGTATAGGATTGAATACTTTTACAAAACTAATAATGATCTTAGTATAGAAATTCGTTATGCCTTTGACTCTGCAAACTCTCATGAGTGGTACCTACAAAAAAAATGCTACCACCATTATTATCAAACAGACAATCCTATGATAGAAAATTTTGCAAATAACTTTACCATCTACCCCAACCCTGCAACCGGCACAGTAACAATCAAATGTAGCAAAGAGCTACTCGGCAGCACGCTGGAAATATTTGATGCAAACGGCAAAATAATAAAACATACCACAATTGACAATGAAATCACCCCAATAGACCTGACCAAACAAGCAAAAGGCATTTATTTCGTAAAAATAATCTCAAAGCAAGGTACAGGTGTGAGAAAACTTGTCGTGAATTAGTTGTTAGTTGTTAAATATTAGTTGGTTAGTTAACAGGCTAAAGCCTATTTTGTTCTTGCAAATACATCGTCTTGAATAGACCTGTCTT
>JALTDM010000302.1 GCA_027074135.1 Bacteroidales bacterium | reverse complement strand
ACAACACCCGAAAGATTACAGCGATACAGTAACAATTATGGAAAATGTAGGACACTTTCTCGACAGAGAAGTTCAAGCATTATTTGATAAGTTTCACGATGAAGGATACAACAACAGGGAAATTTCGAAACTTATTGCACGCGAACTAGATGTGGCAAAAGTACTTTCCAGTGCCAGTAAAAATTGGGACGGAGGATATGTTATAGGTGGACTCTTAGGTCACGGTGATGCTTTTGTTATGCGAGATCCAAACGGAATACGTCCTGCATTCTATTATTATGACGACGAAATTGTAGTAGCTGCCAGTGAAAGGGCTGTAATACAAACTGCTTTCAAACTTGAAACAGAACAAGTGAAAGAAATAACTCCCGGACATGCACTTGTTGTAAAAGCAAATGGTGATGTCTATGTAAAAGAAGTACGTAAACCGGGAGAAATAAAAGCGTGCTCATTTGAAAGAATATATTTCTCAAGAGGTAGCGATGCCGATATTTATCAAGAAAGAAAAAAATTAGGATATTTTCTTACAGACAAAGTTTTGCAATCTGTTGATTATGACATAGAAAACAGTGTCTTTTCATATGTGCCAAATACTGCCGAAGTAGCATTTCTCGGGCTTGTAAAAGGGGTGGAAGATTACATTAAAAACCAAAAGAAGAAAAAGCTCTTGGACAATATGGAAATTATCAGTGAAAATATGATAAACGAAATAATGGAAACCAAACCGAGAGTAGAAAAAATAGCAATAAAAGATGCCAAACTCCGCACATTTATATCTCAAGACGAAGGACGCAACGACCTTGTGGCACACGTTTACGACATCACATACAATTCAATAATTCCTTACAAAGACAATATCATAATTCTCGACGACTCAATAGTCAGAGGCACTACACTGAAACAAAGTATTCTGAGAATTTTGGACAGGTTGCACCCCAAAACAATTGTCGTAGTGTCGTCTGCACCACAAATCAGGTATCCCGACTGTTACGGAATAGACATGGCACGCCTCGATAACCTTGTAGCATTTCGTGCAGCCATTGAACTGCTAAAAGAAAGAGGTAAGGGAGAAATTATAAGTAAGGTTTACAACTTGTGTAAGCAACAAGAAAACTTGCCTAAAGAAGAGATTGTAAATTATGTGAAAATGATTTACGAACCTTTTCCCGATGATGAAATATCGGCAAAGATTTCAGAATTATTAAGACCTGATGACATAGAAGCGGATGTGAAAATAGTTTACCAAACTGTTGAAAACCTACACAAAGCAATATCTAATCACAAAGGAGATTGGTATTTTACGGGAGATTATCCTACTCCGGGCGGAAACAAAGTGGTAAATCGTGCATACATTAATTTTATTGAAAAAAGAAAAGTAAGAGCATACTGACAATAATCATTTTTTGAAGGTAAACATAAAAATAACTTTGAACATAAAACAATAAAAAATGAGTGAACCTATTATAGAACGCGTTGAAGAATACGCATTAAGCAAAAAAGACAGACCAAAATCTGAATTTTCCGAAATCGGTATTGTCGGATGTGGTACAACAGGGCAAAGATTGGCAATAATGATTGCTGGTCGCGGAATGGATGTAGTTTTTTTAGAGTTGTCTCAACAAAAGATAAATCAAGCTTTAGATAATATTGATGCAGCTCTTGATTACAAAGTAAAAAGGTGGGGTATAACACCAAGTGAAAAAAAAGCAATAATGTCAAGAATTCGAGGAACACTTGATTATTCTGAGCTTAAAAATTGTGATCTGGTGATAGAAGCTATTCTTTCTTCTTTTAAAAACCAATCGCTTGAAATACGAAAAGATGTATTCAGAAAGATAGAGCAATATGTTTCTCCTAGAACGATAATTGCTACAAATTCAACAACAATAGCGATAACCGAACTTGCAGCTGTCCTAGAACATAAAGACAGGTGTATAAGTATGCACATATCCACGGCATCTCCGGATGCTTCGTTGGTAGAAGTGGTGAGAAGTATGTACACTACTGAAAAAACATGTAATGAAGTACAAAAATTTGCAATATTGCTTGGGAAATCATTCGTAAGAGTAGCAGAATCTCCCGGGTTGATTTCAGTAAGGCTGTTTGCTCCGATGATAAACGAAGCCTGTGATATTTTGATGGAAAGAGTGTCTGATATGGAAAATATAGATTTTGCTGCAAAAAAGAGTATGAACTTGTTTTACGGTCCATTCGAAATGGCAGATAAAATTGGTATTGACAGGTTGGTAAGATGGCTTGATAATATGTATTTAGAATTTGGCGACTTAAGATACAAAGCATCGCCGCTACTCAGAAGACTGAACCGTGCAAATATGCTAGGCAGAAAGACCGGAAAAGGATTTTATGAATACGATGAAAGAGGCAAAAAAATAGGTCCTGCACTTACAAAATATATTTTTTAATAAAAAACAAAAACAAAATGAAAGTTTTAGTATTAAATTGTGGAAGCTCATCTATAAAGTATCAAATGTTTGATATGACCCGCACCAAAGTAATAGCAAAAGGGGTGGTGGAAAAAATCGGAATAAAAGGCTCTCAAATCAAACATACAAAAGAAAACGGGCAATTAGTTATGTTCAAGGGAGATATAATTGACCACCAAAGCGGCATAGAATATGTGCTTGGCGTATTGAAAAGTGAAAAACATGGTTGCATAAAAGATTTGAATGAAATAAATGCTGTTGGTCACAGAGTGGTTCACGGTGCAGAAAAGTTCAAAGACAGTGTGTTGATAGACGACAATGTTATAGAACAACTGGAAGCCTGTGTTGATTTGGCACCACTGCACAATCCTTCTAACCTGAAAGGAATTTATGCAATGAAATCGATTTTGCCGGATGTGCCGCAAGTTGCAGTATTCGACACGGCATTTCACCAAACAATGCCCGACTACGCTTATAATTATGCAATTCCTTATTCGCTTTATGAGACCTATGGAATTAGAAGATACGGATTTCACGGAACAAGCCATAAATATGTGTCAAAACGTGCATGCGAAATACTGGGAGTTGATTACGACAAGCAAAAAATAATAAGTTGCCATTTGGGTAACGGGTCTTCTGTTGCAGCCATCAAAAACGGTAAATCGGTGGATACATCAATGGGGATGACACCTGTAGAAGGTCTTATAATGGGTACACGTTCGGGTGACTTGGATATTGGTGTTTACAATTTCATAATGGAAAAAGAAGAACTTACCCGCAATGTGGCTTATACAATGGTAAACAAGCACAGTGGTATGCTAGGTATTTCGGGAATTTCGTCCGACCTGCGGGAAATTGAGGAAGCAGCTGAAAAAGGAGCTTACAGGGCTGAGTTGGCTCTGAAAATGTTTGACTATCGCGTAAAAAAATACATAGGTGCTTATACTGCAGCAATGAATGGAGTTGATATTTTGGTTTTCACAGGCGGGATTGGCGAAAACGGTGCGGAAAGAAGAATTGGAATATCTGGTGATTTGTCATTTCTTGGAATAGAACTCGACAAAGAAAAAAATAAAGTTAGAGGAACAGAAGTTGTTATCTCATCGGACAGTTCAAAAGTAAAAGTCCTTGTAGTACCGACTAACGAAGAGCTTGTAATAGCCCAAGACACAATGAAAATTGTTAGTGAAAAGTAATTTTAATGAGGTTACCAGCAGCCCCGTTTTTTATGGCGGGGCTTACCTGACAATCCGAATCTTGCTTTAGTCTGAAACGAAACCATATTCAACTGTACAGATTTTTGTGCAGTATATGTTTTAATGTGATTCAATCTTATATACATCATAGAGCCCTGGTGTATTTTGTAGTAAAAAATGTAAAAGCTCTGTTAGATACGATCTAATCTATTTTATAAGATACTGAAATATGTTTATCATTCAGACGAAAAAATTAACCTATCAAATCTACAAATTCGGCAAATTCTTTCAGTTCCTTATCCTCATATTTAACCGTGACATATTTAGATGTAATGACATCAAAACCACTTGACTGTAACACATTTGCTAAGCGACAAATCAAATATATAGGCAAGTTTTCCAACAAAATAGCAAATGGTGTAGGCTCATTGGCACAACTGTCAGACACTGCAGCAATCATAGAAAAATAATGATTTGTAAATTTCTCCAACACATCATCTTCCAATAACTCAACTTCTTCCCTTACAACATAATCAAGCACATATCCGTACTTTTGCAATGCAGCCTCTATTTTTTGTGGTTTCCAATTGTTATGTGGTGTTGGTGAAACATTTATAAGCATAACAGCTAAAATTTAAATTTGCACCTGATTTTTTTCATTATAAACCCAAATGCCTGAATAGGATTCAATCCCATTTCCTTATAATATTTTGCAATACTGCAAGCCTCACGGTAAGCACTACGTTTTACATAAAACTTTATAGCCTTGCGGGCAATTTTCTTACGGATTTTGACAGAAATATCATTTTGTAAATATACAGGAACATCTGTACCTGCTACCTCATTATAAAACTTTTTTAATTGCTTTTGTTTAAGTTGTATGTCCGTAAGAAACAGCCAATGTTGCATTTTGTACGGGACACTACCGTATCTGCCAGCTCTGTACAAAACCAAGTTTTTAAGTACTGGAATCAAATTTCTGCTGAAAACGCTAGCTGCTGCATAAAACAATCTGTCATAATTACCTTGTAAACTACTTGCAGGCTTAATGTTCCACAACCTTTTTGTTGTAGTACTATCTAAATTTAACGCAAAAGCGGAATTAAAGAAAAAACTTTTGCAACTTTCTGTAACTTGTGAAGGAAAAAACAAACGGTCTGCCAACAAATAATACAATGTTTTGGCGTATTGCCTTAATTTATAATGACTAATTGCCGTTTCATATAAGTATAATGTTTTTATCTTATTATTACTTTCTGATATTATCATAGCATCCGCCAAATTGTTTGCATTCGGCATATTCATTTTTATTAGTTCCAATTCATTGTTTGCGTTAACGCGCTGTATAAAAGCAAGTTCTGTAGTGTCGCTAAATTGTGCAAACAAACTGCTATATAAAAATACAAGGAAAAATAATATGCTTAAAACTTTTTTCATTTCTTACAACTTTAATCTATTTTATTGTCGGTGTTTAATATGGCTTCAAATCATTTACAATTAACCATTAAAACTTCACACTCACTCCCATAGCAGGAACAATTCTACCATTTTTAATCTCTTTTTCCAATCCCATTTTCAGATTGTATTTATATCTGATAAGCTCTTGTTTGCTTTCCAATTTTGTCTTACCGTGTATCCAATCATAAAAATATGTAACTAAGATAACACTAATTGACAAAGTCGAAATCACATCACTTTTATCAACTTTCCACTGTCCTGTAACATTAATTACATCACTCTCATCTGGCTTATTCAATGGATTTATGTGAAATAAAGGTTCTCCTTTTGCTTTGGAACTCACATATACTGCACTTAATCCGGCATATCCGGCTAATCTTAAGCCTAACAACCAATATCCCGCTTTTTTTTCTCCTGCTTTGAAATGTACATAACCCGGAACCAAGATTGCATTCAGTCCGTCTTGAAGCCTTATGTTACGCTGTAATACTCTATATTCGTTCAAACGCATAGAAGAAGGCATACGATCAAAGTTCATCATATCGTCTTTTGTACGTGGATAAACATCAAAATCTTGTGCATTAGAAGAAAATAGAATGAAAAAACTGAAAATCAATACAAAAATACTCTTCATATCGTTATATATATTTATTACAAAGGTATAAAAATCCTATA
>JALTDM010000301.1 GCA_027074135.1 Bacteroidales bacterium | reverse complement strand
TAACGATAAACATATTGAAATTAGGAAAGCTATTTACGAGGGTAAAGAAGTAGAAGTTAAAAATACTGTAAGAAATAAATGGAATGTTATGTCTGATAGAGATCCAAATGAAGGTTTCTATTATCCCATTGATATGTATAGGGTTAAAGGAGAAATAGAATTTCCAATCTATAAAAAGAATAGCTTTATGATTGTTAAATTTATAAATGAAGAAGAATGTGAAGTGTTGTTTATATTTAACTACAGTTTAGCTAAACTTTACTCAGATGAATGTTTAGTTGGGGATTTAAAAATTGGTCAAATTATTCAATTTGAAAATATTAATGACAAACAATGGGAAGATGTTGCTTATGATGAAGAAAAAGGTTTATGGGATGGACAACCAACAATGTGTTGGTGTAATGATGATAAAATTAGAAGAGTAATTCAATTTTATGATGCAGTTAATGGTACAACATTTACTTTTGATGCTGAGAGAACTGCATTAAAGCATCATAATGAAAATCACGAACCATACCCACATTTAGAGGATGAATGGGTAATAGATTATTATAATAAATTAAAATTTTAAAAGGATAATAAGATGTATAATAAAGCAAAAAGACAAATAAATAAAATATATAAACAAATGGAAGAGTTATTTTTCTCTCCATTTAATAGTAATCATCAAGAAGTAATAACTACTTTATTTAGAGAAGCAGATGATATTACTAATGATTATGAAGAATTAAAAGATAGTAAAAACTTTAAAATGATAGTATGGTTTAAAGATAACTATGGTAGTAGAAGTAAATATATTGATAAAAAGATTTCAGGGGTTAATGAAAGATTTATAAATAATATGAAAGAAGTATTAGACCTATTAAATGTAGAAATTGTAACATCGGAAAAATTTGTTTTAACCCAAACCAATCCAAAACCCAACCAACCCAACGGGGAACCAGAACCCAACCCAACACTGGAACCACCAGTGGAAACCCCGGGTGTATCTCATAAGGCGTCCCACCTAAGTAAAAATGCTGAATTTTATATAGTTTTACCTGAAAAGAAACTTAAAAAGTCAACATTTTTAAGACAATTAAGTGAGTTACATTTTCACTTATTTAATTCAAAAGAAACACATATAGGCGATGGGTATGTTCCTATTAGTAGAGAATTTTTAAGAACACATTTTAGAGGCATATATGAAAAAGTTAAATATTATTCAGCTGATGGAGTTAAATACTCATTCACTGACTTTTTACATACAGTAGGGTTAATTGAAAGAACAGCTTACGATAAAAACGCTGGTAAAAGTAGAGAATTAAGACTAACTACTTTAACAAAAGCATTAGTTATTTCATCACTATTACAGGATGATTTTAAACATTGTAAGTTTGATATTAAGAAAAGTGATAGAATATTTGATAGAGATACTGATTTAACTAAAATACCTTTCTTTAAGCACTGGGGAGTTATTCCTGACTATTACTTATTAAATAGAGTATTAATGGGTATTAGACCAGACTTAAACTATGGAGCTTTAAAAGATAAGGTTGATACTGAATTTAAGTTTCTTAAAAATACAAGTGTCGAAGATTTAGTATTTGCTGATGAAGAGATGTTAAATATAGTTGGTGATGTTATGGATAATGG
>JALTDM010000300.1 GCA_027074135.1 Bacteroidales bacterium | reverse complement strand
GATATCATTATTTGCTCAATATAATATTTCCGGCCAAATAAAAGATAAAGAAAGCAACAAAGGACTTCAATATTGCAATGTTATTTTGCTAAATGACTCCAACAAAACGGTCGGTGGGTGTATTACCGATAAAAAAGGATTTTTTACTATAGATGTAGGTCGGGGCAATTACAAAATAATTCTCGGACTTATCGGATATAAAACCGATACGATAAGCACGGGCTATATCTACCAAGATAAATTTTTGGGAGTTTTTAAGTTGGCAAAAGATGTAACCACTCTCAAAGAAGTAAAAGTAAAAGGTTCAAAGGTAAGTTACGGCATAGATAAAGATGTTGTTCTTGTTACCGAACAGGATAGAAAAAATGCTACCGAGGTGGCTGATATTTTGGAAAAAATAAACGGAGTGTCTCGGGATAGACTTACCAATACAATAAAAGTGGATAATAGCGCCAATGTAAAAATTTTGCTAAACAATACGGAAAAAAATACAAGTTATATAAGAAGTCTCAATCCGAGAAAGATAAAGAAAATTGAAATTATTCGGTATCCCAGCGGAAAATACGGCTTGGAAAACTATGATGCAGTGATAAATATAATTACTTTTAAGAATTATACGGGATATGATTTGTATGCTAACGATATGGCACTTTTTGACTTGGATAATAAAGACAAAATTTTTCCGAAAAATGATTTTGAATTTTTGTACAACTACACTTACAACAAATTTAACTTTTTTGTCGGAGTTGCCGATTATTATAGTAATTTCAATACAAACCAGAGTTCCTTGTATTCCGACGATTCCATTAAAATAATTAGTTCACTTACAAATAATGATTTTTCATTGAAAAATAAGTCTTTAGACAATAGTTTCTATTTTGGTACCGATTATTATATAAATCCTAAAAGCAGTATTAGTCTGCAAACAAATATTATGTATCCAAATATAACGGAAAGTAATTACAATTATGGAGTTGTAGAATCAAGCATTGCTTACGATACGATTATTTCCCGAAATAATTTTCTTCAAAATTCAAATTCAGAAAGCAAAGCCATAAATAACTACATTTTTTACCAAAATAATTTAAATCAAGCCGATAATTTAAAAATCAACTATAACCTCTATTTTTCTAAAAAAGAAATGGGACAAAACACTTTTGTTAATGATGTATTAGTCAATGAATTAAATAATATTACCAACAGTTTGAAATCTTATTTTAATGCAGAATTTTCGCATTCTTTTACTGATAATGTTGCTATTGACATTGGTGGCAGTAATATTTACCAAAAAGATGAATTTAATTACAAATACAGCGAAAGCAATGATACTGTTTTTGAAAATAATGCTGTTAAAAACAATATTTATTCATATTTAAATTGGAGTTTAAGCAAAAAAGTGGGCTTGAAATTCGGTGCCGCCGCAGAAAATTATAAAATCAATAACGACAGGAACACTAAAAACTACAACATTATAAATCCATTATTCAATTTCAGATATTTGATAGGTAATCTTGCTTCTATACGCCTGACTTACAATGTTAAAAGTTATTACCCTACATCAGAACAAACATCACCATATACAATTGCACTTAATCACAATTCATATGTAACTGGAAATCCGGACCTAACACTCGCTTACATAAATCAAATAAACCTGTCTTTCAATTTAATTCAAAACTTAATTAGGATAAATCCTTATTACAATTTTTCAAAAAACTACATTACACAAGTTGCAAGTGTAAAAAATGAAAAAATCTACTACACATACCAAAACATTGAAGATTATTTTCAAAGAGGAATAAGAATAAATTTAACCATTCCTTTCGGAAAAAACTTGTTTGTAAAAGGCAACATAAAATTTTTTAAATCAAAAATAAAACATAATCATTCCGAAAATGAAGTAAACGATTGGAATTGCCATAACCAACTTATCTATATGAATAGGAAGATTAACACAATATTTATTGTTGAATATAAGAGAAACAGTTATGAAATTTTAGACCTTTACGGATACAAAATTGAAGATTTTGATTATTGGCTTGTTGGCGCACAAAAAAGAATGTTAAAAAATCGTTTGAAACTTATGGTCGGATATATATTGCCTATAAATTTATGGACAAATTATACCATGGGTTCTTATCAGGAAATGGGTAATGTGGTAAGTAACTCTGAAGCGGATGTTTCATTTATTAAAAATGTTATGGTATTAAAATTAACATACCGAATAGGCAACGGCAAAGTAAAAACAATAGAAAAAGACATTCCAGAAATACAAGAAAAGAAAAAAGGTTTGTTTTAAATGCGCTTCCCCCTCTACATCCAGCCCGATGCAATGGATTGCGGGCCTACGGCTTTGCGAATGATTGCCAAGTATTACGGCAAGGAGTTCTCGCTGGATCGATTGCGGGAAATGACTTTTATGGCAAAAGACGGTGTGTCGCTGTTTGCAATAAGCCAGACGGCGGAACAACTTGGCTTTAAGACTCTTGGTGGCAGAATTAGTTTTGAGACGTTGGAAAAAGAAGCCCTGTTGCCTTGCATTGTCCACTGGAACCAGAACCACTTTGTAGTGGTTTATCACATCAAGCCTAAAAACATCTTTCGCAAGCAAGCCGTAGTTTATGTAGCCGACCCCGGCAAAGGCAAATTAAAATACACCGAAGACGAATTTAAGCAACATTGGATAAGCACTCGTTCCGGTGGCGAAGATAAGGGTATTGTCCTCTTGCTTGAACCTACACGTGAATTTTACAAGCAGCGGAGCGACACTACAAACCGCCGTAGCCTCAAATTTCTATTTTCTTACTTTTTGAAATACAAAAAATTTTTCACCCAATTATTTCTTGGCTTACTACTTGGTAGTTTGTTCCAACTCATATTTCCGTTCCTCACCCAAGCCGTTGTTGATACGGGTATTGCCAACAAGAACATAGCTTTTATTTACATCATTTTGCTGGCACAGATGATGCTGATAATCAGTCGTATGTCGGTGGAATTTATACGTCGTTGGATATTGCTACACATCAGCACAAGGATAAACATCTCGCTTATTTCCGATTTTTTCATCAAACTTATGAAACTGCCGATGAAGTATTTTGACATAAAACTTACGGGCGACATCCTCCAGCGAATAGAAGACCACAGCAGAGTGGAAAACTTTTTGACCTCGCGGACCTTGAACATAATATTTTCGTTTTTTACATTGATTATTTTCGGAGTGGTATTGTGGATGTATAGTTTCAAGATATTTGTCATATTTTTTGCCGGCAGTCTGCTATACACGGCTTGGATAGTGTTTTTCTTAAAAAAGCGAAGGGAAATAGACTACAAACTTTTTGAAGTCCGGGCAAAGGAACAAAACAAGACCTATCAACTCATTCAAGGTATGCAAGAGATTAAATTACAAAACTCCGAACTTCAGAAGCGATGGGAGTGGGAAGACATTCAGGCGGATTTATTCAAGGTAAATGTTTCTGCCCTCAAACTTGAACAAATACAAGAAGCAGGTAATGTTTTTATAAACGAAACAAAAAATATTATAATCACATTCATAGCGGCATTATCTGTTGTCAAAGGAGACATGACCCTCGGTATGATGCTTGCCACACAGTATATAATAGGACAATTGACCCTGCCGATAGAACAAATGGTGCAGTTCATTCATGACCTCCAAGATGCCAAAATAAGTCTGGACCGTATAAATGAAATTCACCAAAAAGACGACGAAAACAAAGGGCGGAACATCAAAGACATTCAATTGAAAAACAAAACGATAGTAATAAAAAACCTGACCTTTCAGTATGAAGGACCACATTCAAAAAAGGTGCTTAACAATATCAATCTCACTATTCCCGAAGGCAAGGTAACCGCAATAGTGGGAGCAAGCGGTAGCGGAAAAACCACCCTCATAAAATTGTTGTTGCAATATTACGAACCTGTGGAAGGAAGTATTGAAGTAGGCGGATATGATTTGCGTAAGTTCAACACAGTTTGGTGGCGTAAGCGTTGCGGTGCGGTAATGCAAGACGGATTTATTTTTTCGGAAAGCATAGCAAAAAATATAGCACAAGGCGAAGAAGTAATAGAAACCGAACGACTGAAAAAAGCGGCACAAATAGCAAACATTCACGATTTTATAATGAGTTTACCGTTAAAATATAACACTGTAATAGGCAGCGAAGGGCAAAATTTAAGCCAAGGTCAGAAGCAAAGGATATTGATTGCCCGAGCTGTATATAAAAATCCTGATTTCTTGTTTTTCGACGAGGCAACTAATGCACTTGATGCTAATAATGAAAAGGCTATTGTAGAAAATTTGCAGGAGTTTTACAAAGGGAAAACGGTAATAGTTGTTGCACACCGTTTAAGCACCGTAAAAAATGCCGACCAGATAGTAGTTTTGGATGATGGCAAAATAGTGGAGGTAGGTACGCATAAGGAACTTACGACAAAAAAAGGTGCATATTACAGGTTGGTAAAAAATCAGTTGGAACTTGGGAATTAATGTGGAAATGTGAGAATTAAATAATTTGAGAATGAGCAAATAAAAAAAGATGGAAATGTGAGAATGTGAAAATGGGGAAATAAATAAAAGTGTAAATTTGTAAATGAGTGAATTTGAAAGTTTATATTGTTTATAATGGAAAGTGGTAATGTTATTTTGGATAAAAGTTTTAGGTTTGCACTGAAAATAATTGAATTTGCAGCAGTACTTGAAGCCGGACATAAATTCGTAATTGCAAAGCAAATATTAAGCTCCGGTACATCAATAGGTGCTAATATCAGAGAATCACAAAGTGCAGAAAGCAAGGCGGATTTTATTCATAAACTTAAAATTGCAGAAAAAGAACTGAACGAAACTGAATATTGGTTGTTGTTGTGCAAGTATTCAAATAATTATCCGAATCCCGGTAATTTACTGAATGATGTATCGGAGTTGAAAAAAATATTAGGAACAATAATCAGCACAAGCAAAAAGCAAAATAAATAATTTGCAAATTTTCACATTACTTAATTCGCACATTAAAAAATTATGGAAAGGGAAGACAATATAGAACTTCGCAGCGAAAAAGTAAGAAACATTATCGGTCAAATACCACCGAGAGTAATACGATGGGGAATAACAGTTATATTCTTTGTAGTAGTAGGGCTTTTGATTGGCAGTTATTTTTTTAGATATGATTACATTATTAAAACCACTGCAACTATTTTCAGAAACAATGATACCATTTATGTTTTAGTAAAAATACCTGCAAATGAAATAGTTAGAACAAAAAGTGGTCAGAAGATTATCCTGAATTTTGACAAAATACGAAACTTATACAATGAACAAGTTGTAATTACATTACAAAATATTCCGCATACTCTGCAAATAAAAGATGGTGAAGGTTATTACACTGCCGTTATAAAAATACCACACAAGTTGAAAACTACCGAAAACGAAACTATTGATGTTTTGGACACATCTACCGTAAAAGCAGAAATAATTACCGGTAAAGTAAGCCTTTTTGACAGGATAGTAAACAAATTTGAATAAAACTATTATCCCAATACTTTATTTTAGCCACTTAAAATACACATCTGTACCCCGCTCCGTAGTCTCAAATTCCAACTTAAATTTATTTCCTTTGCGGTAGGTCCACACATAGCTCCAATTGTCGCATACACCTGCACGGCAAGTTTCCTGTCCGTCGTGGAGAATTAGCAGTCCGAAATACAACAAATCTCCTTTGTAACCGGTAATATCACATACAAAAGATTGCAGTGTTTCCTCTCCGTATTTATAACTTGCTACATCAATCTGTAG
>JALTDM010000299.1 GCA_027074135.1 Bacteroidales bacterium | reverse complement strand
AAATTTCAAATGCAGAAGTGTCATCCAACAAGAAATAATTATTTTCGTCACGGAGTGAGATTTTAATAACAGGCTGTTTGGCAACGGATTCGTAATTCATTATATGCCTGCCGTCAAATGTAACATCAAGTATCGGATTTGTATTGTCAGGAGATACCGTAAATCTTACTTCAGCAATATTATTAAAATGATATTGTTCCAATTGATAATAATCTCCTGTGTTTTCATTAATCGGGTTATATTCTACCCGTAGAAAATATTGCCCAAGTAAATTTTTTGTAGAGAATGTTATTGTATCGCTTAAAACATCACCGGCAGGATGAGGTCTTAACTTTTTTGTTTTTAGAATTGATGTGTAATTGTTTTCATCTATCAAATAATACCTTACCACAAGACTGTCCATATTTGCATGACTGATGTTTTCTGTAGCAATGGAAAATGTAATTGAATCTCCTTGTTGTACACTATCACGCGGGAAGTAAAAACCTTTTGCAGGATTTATCGCCGTTTCGGGAATTTCGTCAAATATTAGTTGCCATCTTGTTGGTTGCGAGGGTGTTTTGAAAGAAGAGTCCATGGTGAACATTGAAAATTTGTAGTAATTCGATATTGTCTGTAATAATATTGTGTCAAGATTATTATTGGTTTGGGATAAGATATTGGTGTCTGACGGTTCTGATAGGAATTTAAAAACCGTACTGTCCGAGTTTATTTCTTTTTGTTTGTAATGCCAATGGACAGAATGTAGGTTTTGTACGGGACCTATTAGTGGGGATTTTATTTTGCCGTAATAGAAGTTTGTAAGAATATTGTGGGTTAGTGTTATTGTATCGGTAGGGGAGTTCCCTGTTGCTGAAATTGAGCTTGATGGAGTTCCTTTTTTTGTAAAAAAAATGTACGGATAATTGTCTTGGATAAATCTTATGTTTGATGCTCCGAGGTCTTCTAATTTTTGATAGGCAATTTCGGGCCAATTTTGAAAGTGTCCGTTTCGCCAAGAGTATAACAATATGTAGTCATTGTCAGGAACGCTGTCGTGAATGAAATTTGCCATATTTACCAATGAAAAGCTATCTGTGGAAAAAACAAAATAGAAGTCGTTTCTGCTTCTGGATGGGCATTTCGGATAGTTACGGTGTCCGTATTCTCCACGGTTTGATTCCCAAGGAGTTAAAAATGTAGAGTCAAAAACTGCAACCATTATTGCATCGGAAGCACCGCAACAAGAATAATCACCATTATCGCCCATAAAATATTTTATGTCATAAAATGATGCTGACCCTGCATTACCTATGTTTCGACAAAAAAGTTGGACAGGTGTTTGTACATATTCATAATCCCTGTTTGATCGGTTAAATGAAATGAATGTATAATCATCCTTTGAAAATTGATAAAAATGTGCTTGAGACCATCCGGTTTTCCCCGGTATGTAAATAAATGACGAACCAATCCAATTGTTTGTATTTAATTTGGATACACGCCAATAATAAACCGTGCTGTCCTGAAGTGTAAAAGGCAAATGCCATTTTACCACACCGCCGGGTGATATGTTTACTACTTGTTGCTGCATAACCGGGCTGGTGAAATAATCGTTTGTGTCAATCTGAAAAATAACTTGCCCCGAAAAATTTAACGGATTGCCCGTACTTGCTTTTAAAGTGAGTGTATCATAAGGATAAATTGCGTATTCGTAAGGATAAACAGGAAATACCAAATCACTGCTTACCATAAATTCTAAACAGGTTTGATTATTCGTTTCATCCAATTCGTTTATTTGGTCGATTTGGTCTGCATAGAAACAAATGCTATTCATTCCCGAGTTGTTCATCGGAACAGAAGGCAAAGTTATTGTTACAGTATCTTTATAAAGACAGCCGTTGTGGGTTACAAATCCTGTCCATTGGTAATTTCCTATTGTTCTGTTTATACCTGTTAGGAATGTGTCTGTTGTGGCTTTACCGATATTTGTTACGCAAAATGTAACTTGAAAAGAGTCTGTGGCAGAGGTGATTACAGGTGGTGTAAATTTAATGTCGTAAGTATGAATTAAAAAGTCAGGTTTGTTACTGTAGTTGAGTTTGAGAAGCGGATCTCCTAGAAGTGTAAAGTCATAAGCCATTTTAACATAATAAGGATTGTCCGTATAACTGTAAGAGAAATTTTTTATGGCTTCTTGAATTTGTTTACCGATGGGTTTACCGTAATTTAAATATGAGATTTGTTTATAAAGTTCAGTTGTAATCAAGTGTAACATAGATGTATAACCTAAATCGGCACTTGCTACAAATGCAATAGATCCTTTTTCCGGAGTAAAAACCCATTGCTCACTGATTTTTTGAGGCGGTGGCAGATGAATATCTCCTGTTAGACAAGAGTTTGAAATAATAGCGGGATATTTACCTGTATTATTGTAGTTTTGCGGATAATCTATATTTTGGTCAAATCCGCTGGACGAACCGTGTCCGAAAAATGTAAGCAAAGTAATGCCGGAATCTATAATGCTTCTTATTGAGTCACTCGATGCTTGTGAGATTGGTAAAGACGAGTTTTTTATAAAAGTGTAAACATATCCGCCAAACAGCGTGTCTTCAATTATATCTTCGTAATCGTGCAAGTAGCTTTCAAAAAGTGTTTGTTGCTGTTGGTTAGAACCGCCGCCAAGGTGCAGGATATGTTTCATCCATTCTTCTTTAGGAGCTGATTCGTATTCTTTGATTTTTTGTAGATAGTCTAATACTTCCTGATTGTTAGTTGCCGAAAGCCTGCCGATTGGAATTTGAGGTTCCAAACCTTGATATAATGTATCAAGTCTTGCAGCCATTATATTATCAGAAGACGGATCGCCCCAAGTTGGAACAAGATTTTGGGCATAAAAAATTGTATTTGTTTTTGAATATCTATTATGAATACCCTTCCCAATTAAAAAAACTGCATCGGGCAATGAGTCGTAGGTATAGTAAACTTTTCGTAGAAAGTTTTTTATAGCAAGTGGGTCTTTTTCAATACCATACGAAAATTCATTATATAGCTCATCAATGTAGGCTATAAGAGTTGAATATCCTTGTTGAGTGCGGTAATTTGCATATTCCTCGGCACTTGTTTTAAGCAGTTTGTTTGTGATTATTATTAAATCATAATTTTTATTGGTAAAGTAGTTAGTCATTTCAGCAGGTTGAATGTCATTAACTTCTTTTACCTGGTCTTCGTTGGCAATAAATAGTGTATTGTTGTTGGTTGCAGGTGGGATATTGATATTATAAGTGTTTGTAGAAGTTTTTACGGGGATGATTTTATAGCCGTTTTTGTAATCTAGAATAGTTGGTGAATCTCCGCCGTTGAAGTTTGATATTTGAAGTGTTCTGTGAGTAGCTGAAGGAGTTAGATATATTTCTGCTGTTGCCTCATTATCAAAAGAAGCAAATCTCAGATAATCAATTTTTATGTATGAAACTGCTTGACGATCGATATATGAAGATTCGTAATTTGCCGTAAAAGTAAATTGATTTGCAGATGAAAGTGCTGAAGATAAATTTTTACGAATAAAATTAAAATCTGAAAAATTTGTATCAATAATGGGATTGCCATTTAAATAAACTATAGTATGGTGAAAAATATTGGATTCAACATCGGATGAGGGTGTGCCGACAAAACATAATTCTATGCTTGCGTTTGTTGTTGAAACTAATTGTGGGGTCAAAATTGTTTTGGTAACATTATGATTATTATAAAATGTTGTATTGTCAAACCAACCTTCACCTTCAGTGTATGTGGGAGCGCTTTGCCCCAGATAATAAGATGAGATGTAATTTTGTAAAACTGTTTGATAACATTTATCCGTAATTGTATATTCTGTGGAATCGTTTATTACCGTATAACGGAGTTTTGGAGTAGCATCATTTTTCCAGGTAAGAAAATAAGTTGCCGTATCGTTTATAAGGCTCACATAAGGATTTGCTTGTTGGCTTGCCGTTTCATATAGCGAAGTGTCTAAAGTTCCATCGTTGGGATATGCATAAAATTCTATGTAATCATTATCATTAAATATGTAGTCGTCTTCACCTTTTATATAAATAGGTATTTCTTTACCGTTTCTGAGAATTTGAATGTTTTTGGGATTGATACTTCCTATCGGAACACCACCGTTTAATAAGTCTTGCTTGTATATGCGGTAAATTCCTTGGGAATGTACTTTAAATTTAAAATATTGTTGGTTATAATTGACCCAATTGTCGGCAAACTGGGAAAAAACAAATGCCGGGATTGATATTCCCAGCATAAAAAGTATTATTCTTAACAATATGTTTTTTAGAAAATTACTTTCCAATCACAATCTTTTTTGTTTTAACTTGACCATCAGATAAATTTGTAAGAGTGACCAAATAAACTGCACTTGGCAAATTACCTATGTTTACAACTTTATATTCTTTTTCGGATGATTGTTGCAGATTTTTTGAGAAAATTATTTTTCCTGTTTCATCGTAAATTTTGAGGTTGTAATCAGAATTTATTTTTCCATTAAGTTCAACGCTTATGTTTGAATTATCATTTCCTATTATGTTAAAGTTTTCACTACCTCCAGTTGACTCAGAACATATAATACTTTGAACTCCCAATTCTTCGGTTTTTCCGTTAAAATCGGTTTGTGTTAGTTTGTAATAAACAGGAGTATGTGTAGGGTTATCAATGTAGTTGTATTCTAACATTTGGTTTGAATATCCGGCTGCGGGTATATTGGCTATTTGTGTATAATTATTACCGTCATAACTTCTTAATAATGTAAAATAGTCTGAAGATATTTCACTGGCTGTGTGCCATGTTATTTTTATGTTACCATCGTTACATTGGGGGGTAAAATCTGTTAGCTCAACGGGAAGAGGATGTGATTCACTGCCTAGTGTAACAAAAACATAGTCAAGTACACTACTTCTTAATGTTTGTTGAATCGGAACAGATGAACCTGAATTGTTATCAGGTAAAGGACTCCAAAATTCAGGTCCTGAAGAATTTTCTTTTGTCCATTGATACATTATAAGTTCATTTGAATTGTGACCATTTAGTTCATCTGTCCATATTGTTTCCCATTCCAAATTTTTACCAACATAATTAGAAGCACCCGGTGATTCTATTTTATAATATCTGAAAACACTGCTATTGCCACTATAAGAGCCTGTCCCACTTTGAACATGGTGTCCGCGAGCTATTCTCAATCCTGTAACATTTATTTGGTTTACAATATTTAATCCGAGATTTGCTATGTTACCTGAAGGATTATCACGATAAGTATAAATTTCTCCCGAACCTTGTCCGTCATTAGTTCCGTCTGTAGATTTCAATCTGTTATTTTCACCTTCGTTTACTACTTGTCCGTTGGAAGAAAGCTCTACGTCATTATCTCTAAGGTCAAAGTCTCCCGCATTTGTTGTAAGGGTTAAGTTGTATTCAATTTTTTGATCTTGTGTGATATAAACACCGCCACCTGTATTATTAACTGTTAAGTTTTCGAAATCAGTTAAATTTGTCCCGCCTATTTCTTGTAGGGATGATCCGATAAATTCAACAACACCTGTACTGTTTAAGTTTGTGAAAACATTTGTGCTGCCATTATTTGTCCATGCGCCTGTAAGTTTTATAGCACCTTCATTATTAATTTCTCCGGCATCTTGATTCGTATATCCCCCATCTTTAACATAAATGTATGTTCCTGATGTGGTTACAATATTTGCTCCATCGTTTATTATACCCTGTGAATAAGAAGGTAGGTGAGATACGAAAATTATTACTAAAATAATTATTTTTTTCATGGGTTTATCTTTTTCTTATTTCTAATAC
>JALTDM010000298.1 GCA_027074135.1 Bacteroidales bacterium | reverse complement strand
GTTTATAATTATGTGTTGTCTAAATAAAACGCCTGAGAAAAGTTAATTTTTTTAATTATTGGTAGCTATTTTTATGTTTTTAAAATAATTATTTTAACTTTACATCCTAAAAATTGTATGGTATGAGAAAAAGAAAATTATCATTTTTGTTTATGTTTGGGCTTCTTTTGTTATGGTTTTTACCTTCAAAAGTAAATGCCCAATACACAATGAACGACACTTGTAATACACCATTTATTCATTTGGAAGATTCTACAAACGTACAATCGTTTACGCTTTCTGATGATGGTGAGCAAAATATAACAATTCCATTTAATTTTACTTTAGTTTCAGCAACAAGTAATGTGTTGAGAGTTGGAAACAATGGAGGTGTTATTGTTGGAAGTAATGGCAATGTTTATGCTAGTAATGATGATTTATCATCAGGCATTAGTGCCCCTTCAATTTTCCCTTTCTGGGATGACCTTTATACTTCCGGTACTATTTATTGGGATACATTGGGAACAGCACCTCACAGGTATGTTGTAATAGAATGGTACCAAAAAAATCATATTTCATATACTAATGGTAATATAACATTTGAAGTTATTTTATATGAAAGCACAAATGAAATTAAGTTTTTGTATGATGATGTTGTTTTTGGCAGTGTAGATTATGATTACGGGAAAAGTGCAACAATAGGAATAAGTGATGCAAACGGATATTATCTTCAGTATTCATATAATCAACCAAGTTTAAATGGTGTTACTTGTATAGATTTTGCACCTTTTAATATTGATGCAAAAATTATATCAATAGTTTCTCCTCAAGAACTTTTACCCTGTAGTACAGATTCAGAGGTAGATGCTTCTATTGTTTATGGATCCGGTGGAACAGACACTCTTTATAATGTCAACATTTCCTATTCCTTTAATGGGGGTGCTTGGGTGACAGAAACTATTGATACAATACTTCCTTTTTATCAGGATACTTTCACCTTTGCTACTCCTTTAAATATTTCATCACCCGGTTCGTACCCTTTTGTAGTTGCAATTCACACCAATGGAGATGAAATGCCTACAAATGATACAATGCAAATTAATGTAATAAAAACTCCGGTTGTGTCCACATTTCCGTATTTTCAAGATTTTGAATCTACGCAATACTGGACTGCTTGGGGGAATACAACTTTTGAACTGGCTACCCCAAGTACTACTTCCTTAAATTCTGCTTATTCCGGACAAAATGCATGGGTAACAAATGCAGACAGCAATTATTTAAATTCAGAAGACGGTTATGTTTTAAGTCCGTGTTTTGATTTTTCTTCATTGGATACACCCGTTGTTTCTTTTGCTATAAATTATAATACAGAAAGTTGTTGTGACGGAGCGTATTTAGAAGTTACTCTTGATGAAGGTAATACTTGGTACACAGTTGGTCAAAACGGAGATCCTGACAATTGGTATAATACATCTTACAACTCTTGGAGAGGAAATTCAAATGGATGGGTAATTGCAAAGCACGTGCTTGATACTCTCGGGGGCAAACCTAGTGTCAGGTTTAGGGTTGTATTTACAAGTGACGGAAGTTTATCTTATGAAGGATTTGCTTTTGATAATTTTAGGGTATATGAAAAACCAGCAATTGACGCAATAGCACAAGAAATTGTTTCACCGGTTGGAGATTTGGGGTGTTCAGGTGCAGGAGTTTATAATCTTAAGGTTTTAGTTGCATCAAACGGATATGATACAATTTATAATACTGCCCTATCATATACTTTAGACGGCTCAACTTGGACAACCGAAACATTAGATACATTATTGCCATTCCATACCGATACTTTTGTTTTTCAAAATACACTTGACCTTACAACTCCCGGAACTTATACTATTACATATGCTGTTAGTGCCGTAAATGATGGTGATCCTACTAATGATACGATTTCAGCACAGGTAGTTATTCCAGAGTCTTTTAATACTTTTCCATATTTAGATAATTTTGAAAATACAACGACTTGGCATTCAGAAGGCACAACTACCTTTGAATTGGGAAGTCCTGCAGGGACAAATATTAATTCTGCTTATTCCGGACAAAATGCATGGGTAACAAATTTAAACGGAAATTATAATAATAGTGAAAACGGATATGTAGTTAGTCCGTGTTTTGATTTCACTTCTTTGGATACTCCTATTGTAGAATTGGCAATAAATTACAATACCGAAAGTTGTTGTGACGGCGCTTATTTGCAAGTTTCAACAGATGAAGGAAATACATGGTACACAATTGGCCAAACAGGAGATCCTAATAATTGGTATAATTCATCAAATTCTTGGAGAGGTAATTCCAACGGTTGGATAATTGCTAAACATCAACTCGATACTTTGGGTGGTCATCCAAGTGTAAAGTTCAGGGTTGTGTTTACAAGTGACGGGAGTATAAATTATGAAGGTTTTGCTTTTGATGATTTTAGGATTTACGATAAGCCTCATAATGATTTAATACCTTTGGCTTTATTGTCACCTGCTAATTTCCAATGTTGTATGTCGGCAAATCAGCCGGTAACCGTTTCAATTTATAATGAGGGAACGATGTCTCAAGATACTTTTGATATAAGTGTTTCTATTGATGGAGGTAACACTTGGACTACAGAAACTTATCTTGATACCATCTTCAGTGGTGATACTCTTGTTTATACGTTTAACAATACTTTTGATTTCTCTACACCTGGAATATATAATGTGTTGGTTGCAGTTAATAATTCAGGTGATGAGTTAACTTATAATGATACAATCTCAGTACTTATTACTGCTCCTGCACCATTAAGCAATTTACCTTATATCGAGACATTTGATTCGCTATCTGGTCTGGATTCTTCATGGAGAAATGTTTCTGTTTCATCTTATGGATGGCTCTTAAATAGCGGTTCAACACCGACATACAGTACAGGTCCGGACGGAGATCATACATCTGGGTCAGGACAATATGTATATGTAGAAGCTGATAACGGAAATACGGGAGATAAAGCTGCACTATATTCTCCTTGTTTTAACTTTACAGGAAATTCATTTGTTAAAGTAAGTTATTGGTATCACATGTATGGTAATGATATTACTACCTTATATTTTGATGTTAAATATCCTTCTGGTTGGGTAACTTTTGATTCTATTGTGGGACAACAACAAAATTCAAGTAGTGATCCCTGGCTGCAAAAAATATATGTTTTCCCGGATTCAATATGTCAAGTAAGATTCATAACACATAAAGATGATTATTTGGGTGATGTTTCTATTGATGATTTTAAAGTGGAACAAGTTCCGAATTATGATTTAAGTTTGATACAAATTATAAATCCTGTAAGCGGTTCTTGTAATCATACAGCACAAGATACGGTTCAGATTGCAGTTGTTAATATGGGATTACAACCGGCAACGGACTTTACACTTGCTTATTCAATTGATTCCGGTGCTACATGGATAACCGAAATATATAATCAATCATTAGCACCAGCAGAAACTCTTCTATATTCTTTTGCAACACCTATTGATATTTCAGCAAATGGAGATTACTATTTAATAAGCTATGTTTCGGAAGCAAATGATACAATAAGTAATAATGATACCGTAGCTGTTAATTTACATTACTTTAACGTACAAGCTCCTTTTGTTGAAAACTTTGAAACATTCTCAACGACACCTACACCCGGAGTTTTAAGTAATGACTGGACAATCGAACCTTTTACTTCAGGTTCATACACTTGGACAGTAAATTCCGGTCCAACCTCAACATCCAATACAGGTCCGAATGGAGACCATACAACAGGAAATGGCATATATATTTACACTGAAGCAAGTAATGGGTATTCAGGAGATCAAACAATACTCACATCTCCGTGTATCGATGTATCTAATTTACACGATACTGCTTTAGTAAGTTTTTGGTATCACATGTATGGAGCTGACATTAACACTCTTAATGTTGAATATTTAAATAATAACGGAGAATGGGTACCTTTAGGTTCAATTACAGGACAACAACAAACATCCAGCAATGATAATTGGAGAATGTGGATAGGTTATGTTCCTGTTAATGATTTTCATAAAATAAGATTTGTTGCGATGAGAGGAAGTTCATATGAGGGAGATATTGCTATAGATGATATAAACATTTCTCAGGCAGCTTCGATAAATCTTAAAGCTGAAAGCATTACGGTTCCTTCTCCATCCTGCAATTTGACAAATAGCGAACAAATCTCAATGACCGTTGTTAATTTGGGAACAGATACCATAAATGGTTTTAACCTTGCTTATTCATTAGATACAGGAAATACCTGGACCAGTGAATATGTAAATTATAACTTAGCTCCGTTGGAAACATATACATATTCATTCTCTACAGGAGCAGATTTTTCTAATGCAGGAGAATATATGGTTGTTGGATTAGCAGGAGCTATGGGAGATACATTAAATAATGATGATACTACCTATGCTTATACAATGCATATTCCTGTAATAGATACTTTTGAATATTTTGTAGATTTTGAAAACGGTACATCTTATTGGACAACCTCAGGAACAGGAAATTGGGAATTTGGAACACCAACAACAGATACAGCATATTCTCCTGTAACTTGCTGGGCAACAAATCTTTCAGGAAATTATAATAATAGTGAAATGGCATATTTATACACACCGTGCTTTGATTTTTCAATGTTAGCATCACCAGAAATGCAATTTGCGATAAATTATAATACCGAAAGTTGTTGCGATTACGCTTATATGGAATACTCGACTGATACAGGATCAACCTGGCAAATTTTAGGCACATCTTCGGATTCTGCTTGGTATAGTACTTCATCCGGATGGCAAGGAAATAGTAATGGGTGGGTTTTGGCATACCATGACCTGTCTATGCTTGCAGGACAACCACATGTTCAATTCCGATTTGTATTTTACAGTGATGCTAGTGTGACCTATCCCGGAGTATTGATTGATAATTTTAGGATTTATCAATCACAATTGCCTGATTTAGCTGTAACATATCCTGAAAATGGTAGTACGATTTCAATATGTAGTGGATTTAAGAACCCTGTTATTTCAGTAAAAAATGTCGGGCAAGTTGTTGTTTCAGCAGGAACTCAATTTGATATAAACTACCAAATAAATTCAGGAACCATACATACAAATAGTGTAACTTTAGCTAATGATTTGATCCCGGGTGATTCAATTATAGAAACATTTAGTGATGTATATTATTTTGCAAATAATTCTACTTACAATTATAAAATGTATATAACATTTGCTAATGATGAGTATGCTAATGATACCGTTCAAGGACAATATGTTGTTCAAAATTTACAAATAGATTTGGGTCCGGATACAATTTGGACTAATCAACCTGATACAATAGTTCTTGACGCAGGAGGTCCTTATGTTACTTATAGTTGGAGTACAGGTGACAGCACTCAAACATTGGCAATTAGTTCATATGGCACCTATGCAGTAACAGTTACTGATTATTACGGCTGTGAAGCATCTGATTCAGTAGTTGTAGAAATGGGAGTTAATAATAACATGATTGAAAAAGGTAATGTAGCTGTTTATCCAAATCCATCTCATGGGTTAATTGTTGTAAGAGCTCAATCAGGAAGCATAGTAGAGGTTAGTACTGCCAATGGGAAACTTGTAGAAAAAACGGAAATGAAATCTACAAAGGAAAATATCGATTTAACAAAATTCGGTAAAGGCGTTTATTTAATAAAAATTGTAACCGAAAATAATGTACTTGTTCATAAAATTGTTATTAACTAATAATTAAAATCTAAGTCACTTAATGGGCTGTCCGATTTTGGACAGCCCATTTTTATAT
>JALTDM010000297.1 GCA_027074135.1 Bacteroidales bacterium | reverse complement strand
ACGGTAGAATAAGCAATTATACTACGTTGGATAAGATTTAATGTACAAAGTTGTTGTTCATAAAAGAGCTCTAAAATATTATAAAAAAGTAACAGAATCACAGAAACATAAGATCAAAGAATGTTTAATAAAATTAGCCGCAAACCCAAATGAATATTCCGGTGTGAAAAATATGGCAGGTGATTGGGTAGGATATAAAAGAATAAGACTCGGAAACGTGCGAATTATTTTTTGGTTAGATAAAGAGAAGAAAATTATTTATGTGGATCATATCGGAAATAGAGGCGATATTTACAAAAACTAACCATACTTATTATAGAACCAAAAAGGGAAACAGGAACGCACTTGCTTGCCTCCGGCAGAGATTGAGTTCTTAGTTCTTGGTTCGTGGTTGGTTTTTCCGAGAGACTGACCATTATTCTTTGCGATATTCCTTTGCGATCTCTGCGTGGAAGAGACTAAGAGACTAAGAGAGCAATGGGATTGGTAGCTATAAAGAATTACTTTTGACTTTTGAATTGATAAGAATGAATTATGAATGAGAAAAAGAATCCGATATTGGAGAAGTCTGTGAAATAATCCGTGATAATCCGTGTTATCTGTGGTGAAAAAAGAAAACCACAGATTAGCACAGATTAAACACAGATTCTCAAAGAAAAAATAATCTGTGAAAACCCGCCTTCGGCGGACAAGTCTGTGAAATAATCTGTGTTATCTGCCTGCCACGCCGAAATGAAATGAAGGCTGGTGGTGGTAAAAAAAGGAACCACAGATTAGCACAAATTCATGCACGGATTGAGTTATAGAAAAATTTAAAGTTATCTCTCACCCTTTCGGGGATTCGATATGACAGTGTGTGATTTTAGAGTCAGCTTGTCATTTCGAGCGAACGTACGCTTACCCACCAATCTTTAAAATGAGGAAAGATTGAGTTGGGAAACTGAAACTAAAATTGGTGAATTAGTTAAAATTATGGTAAAAAAAGACCTTTTAAATATGCTGAAATAAGGAAATTGAATAAAAAAATGCGATTAAAAGTTGAAGAGCAAGAAGTTATTAAAAATGCAATTCATTTATTTGATGCAGACGCCAAAATATTTCTTTTTGGCTCTAGAATAAATGACAATAAAAAAGGGGGAGATATTGATATACTGGTTATTTCGAGCAAATTAAATAGAAGAAAAATACGCCAAATAAAAGAAAAGTTTTATAATAAGTTTGGTGAACAAAGGTTGGATCTTGTTATTCCAAATAATTATAATAAAGCCTTTGTAGAATTTATTTTGGATGAGGCGATAAAATTATGAAGAAAAAAATATACAATCTACTTGATGAGCAATTAGGTCTATTAGAAAACGCAGCTAAAATTTTAGAATATACTTATAATAATGTAAAAAATATTGATATAAATGAAAATTGTAATCAAGATGAAATAGATCAATTAGAATTATTATCATCTCGTTTTGCCAGACTTAGCGATATACTAATTAAAAAAATATTTAGACTTATTGAAAGAATCGATTTGGATGACGAAGGTACGATAAGAGATACTTTAAATAAAGCTGAAAAGAAAGGTTTGATTAATAGCGCTGAAACTTTTACTGAAATTAGAATATTAAGAAATGATTTCGCCCATGAATACATTCCCGAGGCAATGAC
>JALTDM010000296.1 GCA_027074135.1 Bacteroidales bacterium | reverse complement strand
ATATAAAACATAAGGCTACAAAATTTTTTTTATTTTTGGGACATAATTATGGAATTGAGCGACAAAATACAATTTGTAAAAGGAGTAGGACCAAAACGTGCTGCACTTTTAGAAAAAGAATTGGGTATTATTACCATTGCCGATTTGTTGGAATATTTTCCTTTCAGGTTTGAAGACCGCAGCAAGTTTTACAAGATAGGTGATTTGAATATAAGTTTTGCCAATTCAAACATTCAACTGATAGGAGAATTTACAGGGGAGTACGAAGAGGTTTCAAAAGGTAGGAGAAGGCTGATAACTTATTTTAAAGATGAAACCGGAGAGGTAAAGGTTGTTTGGTTTCAAGGGTTTGATTGGATAAAAAAAACATATCAGCCGGGTAAAAAATATGTGCTTTTTGGCAAACCAAATTTTTTCGGTAGCGAAATCAGTTTTGTTCATCCCGAACTGGAAGTATTTTCTGGTAATAATCTTGTGCTGAAAAACAATATCTTACCTGTTTATCCTCTTAAAGAGAAGTTGAAAAAGAACTTTTTTAACAATAAAACTTTCAGGAAGATTATTTCGACCATATTGCCGCAAGTTTACGATAAAATACCTGAGACATTGCCTGCTTGGCTTATTGATAAATATAAATTGATGAGCAGGCGTGACGCAATAAAAAATATGCATCTCCCGCAAAATATGCAAATGTTGGATAAGGCGGTAGCCAGGCTTAAGTTTGAAGAATTGTTTTTTGTGCAATTAAAAATACAGCAGAGACGATATATCCGCAAAGAAAAGGACAAAGGCTTTGTTTTTGAAAAAGTTGGAAAACTGTTCAATAAATTTTATAGGGAGTATTTACCTTTTGAACTTACAGGGGCACAAAAGAGGGTGATAAAAGAAATTCGTGCTGATATGAAGTCAGGCCGGCAAATGAACCGTTTGCTTCAAGGTGATGTCGGCAGCGGGAAAACCCTTGTTGCACTTATGAGCATGTTGCTTGCATTGGACAACGGTTATCAGGCGGCAATGATGGTGCCTACAGAAGTACTTGCCCAGCAACATTTTTTTTCCATTAGAGAGATGTTGGGAGATATGCCTGTAAGTGTGGAATTACTTACAGGGTCGACGACAAAAAAAAATAAAACAGATATTAAAAAGCGTCTTTCGGAAGGCAAAATTGATATAATTATAGGAACACACGCATTGATTGAAGACGATGTGGTGTTTAATAACTTGGGATTTGTGGTGATTGACGAACAGCATCGTTTTGGTGTGGCACAGAGGGCAAAGATGTGGAAAAAAAATGAACTTCCTCCTCATGTATTAGTTATGACTGCAACACCTATTCCCAGAACTCTTGCAATGACTTTGTATGGAGATTTGGATGTTTCCATTATTGATGAGATGCCGCCCGGCAGGAAACCCGTTAGGACTTTTCATGTAAAAGCAGGGGAGAGGTATAAAGTTTACAATTTCATAAAAAAAGAAATAGATGCCGGCAGGCAGGCATATATGGTTTTCCCTCTCATCGAAGAATCAAAGAAGATGGATTATGAAAACCTGATAAGAGGATATAATGATGTAGTTGCGTTTTTTCCACCGCCAAAGTACTATATTGCAATGGTACATGGCAAAATGACTTCTAAAGAAAAAGAAGAGGAAATGAAACTTTTTGC
>JALTDM010000295.1 GCA_027074135.1 Bacteroidales bacterium | reverse complement strand
CTATTAATCTCTACATGTAGAGAATTTTTCTCTTTTAATAATCCAAGTAACGAGCCGATACCGCCATATTTTGCACTATCACTAAAAACAAACCATTGTTTGTATTTTTTTGCCAAATCTACAAGACACTTTTCATCTAACGGTTTAGCAAATCTCAAATCAACCACACAAGAATTTATATTTTCTTTTTCAAGTAAAATGGCCGTTTGCATAGCCCTTCCTACCCCATTTCCATAACCAAGTAATAAAATTTTTGCATCATCGCTCTTTGTTAGTATCTCTGCTTTTCCATACTCAAAAGATTTCTCTCCTTCTATTTTTGCATCCATAAATGTTCCCCTAGGATATCTAATCGCAATCGGTCCACTATGGCCATAAGCATATTCTAAAGCTTTATGCATACTTTTTTCATCTCTAGGAGCGATTAAAGTCATATTTGGTATAGCACTTAAATATGAAATATCAAATGCTCCTTGATGTGTCTCTCCGTCTTCACCCACTGTTCCAGCCCTGTCCATAGCGAAAACAACATTTAGATTCATAATACATGCATCATGTATCACTTGATCATACGCTCTTTGTAAAAAAGTGGAGTAAATCGTAATAAATGGCTTAAAACCTTCTTTTGCCATAGCACACATTGAAGTTACTGCGTGTTGTTCTGCGATAGCAACATCCCAAAAGCGATCAGGATAAGCATCTATGAGTTTATCCATGCCTGTTCCACTTGGCATGGCCGCAGTTACTCCAACAATATCTTCATGCTCATTTGCAAGTTTCAAAAGTGCTTCACTATACATCGCTGTTGCACTTTTAGCACTATTTTTTTTCAAAGATTTTCCACTTTCTATATCAAATGGTCCGACACCATGCCAATTTTCATAATATCCCTCTGCTTTTTCATATCCTTTTCCCTTTAGGGTTTGCGCATGAATAATCACAGGTTTTTTTAAAGCTTTTGCAGTTTTAAAAACAGTAATCAGGCTTTCCAAATTATGCCCGTCAATTGGTCCAATATAGTCTATTCCTAATTCTTCGAACAATATTCCCGGAGTTATTAGTTTAAAGCCTTCTTCAAATCTTTTAGCCATATATGTTGCACTTTCCGGTAAATATTCTAAAATCTGTTCTGTGGTTTTCTTCATTTTTTGATAAAAATTACCAGCCATTGCATGAGATAAAAAACTTGATATAGCGCCTATTGGTTTAGATATACTCATTTTATTATCATTTAAAATGATTATGACCGGGTATTTTCTATAACCTAGTTCATTTAGTGCTTCATAAACCATACCTGCACTCATAGAACCATCACCTATTAGTGCAACGGGTGTTCTTTTATCGCTTTCATTTTTAAGTTTTATAGCTTTAGCAGCACCAACTGCAAGAGAAATAGAAGTAGAGCTATGTCCTGCCACAAAAAAATCAGCATCTGATTCACTAGGTTTAGTGTATCCGCTAAGTCCGTTAAATTGTCTTAAAGTATCAAAACTTTCCCATCTATCTGTTAGTAACTTATGGGCATAAGATTGGTGGCTTACATCAAATATAAAAGGATCTTTTTCGATATCAAAAACATAGTGCATGGCAACTATTAATTCGACTGCCCCGACATTGCTACTTAAGTGACCGCCATTTTTACTTACCGTCTTTATGATTTTATCTCTAAGAG
>JALTDM010000294.1 GCA_027074135.1 Bacteroidales bacterium | reverse complement strand
GAATCAAAAAGTGGTATAAGATTGATCTTAGAAGAAATATTGACCTGAATACAGGTATCCCCAAATACAAGGGATGGCAGGTAGCAGATTTTTGGAATGGTAATTATAAATTGAATGGATATTATTTATCCCCAAAAGAGCGATTAATAATATCCAGTGCCCAAGTCTTACTTTTACAATGGCACCTACACGATTTACGCAATCATGATAAATTACGTATTGCTACAATCGATAAATATTTTGATAAATCTTCATGCTTTAAAAGAAATTGGAGTTTAAGACATCATAGGTGGAACTACAATAATTGGTGCAGTGAATTTGCCTCTTATCTTTACAGAAGGGCAGGGGCTCCAGTTTCATTAAAGGAAAAGCAGTGTTTTTGGTGCAAAAGCAAGGGAGAATATAAAAAAATTGGTTGGTGTATGTCCAACATAGCTTATTTTGTGCGTTATTTTAAAAAGCATAATCAATATCACAATATTGAATATTTTAAAAATAATAAATCACCATATCATTTTCATATTAATAGATCGACATTAAAAATAGGTGACTACCTTACTACATATAAAAATGGTAAGGCATGTTCATCACATCTAAATGGGCATTCAATGATTGTACTGGGTTATGACGAAGAAAAAAAAGAAGAAAAAAGCTTTGTACCTATAATAATAAAGAAAATATTCATTATCAATGGTAATGCAGCAAGCCAACAGTGGGAAGGTAAGAATGTATCTCCACAAAGCAAAAACAAATTGGTTGTATATAAGTCGAGAGATCTTAATGACAGCGATTTATCTGGTGTTGGCATAAGATGGGATATTTTCAAATAATAACGAGATGCTTATACTTACGTTTAGCATATTAGACAGAGCACAGGTTTCACTTTGAAACTGCAATGCTAAATGTAATGCTTAACGTTATATAACAATCGGCTGCAAGGGACGGCAAACAGCGCGGCGGCTTTTGAATGTCAGTGCGCCGCAGAAGGCTCAGTGGTAGTTTAAAGTTGGTTGCCCCGCATGTTTGCCGCCCCTGAGCCGTAGCGAACCGCGCAGTTAAATTGCAGCGAATTTTTTTGTCAATAATTTTTCTGATAATAATATCAATATATTACAAGGGAAAGTTTCGGCAAAAACGAAAGGTTATTTCGTTACAATTTACTATCGATTTTTACTTCCGCCATCGATGAATTAAGTTATTGATATGACACACAAACCCCCATGGCGTTGAGGGGGGAAAAGTACTGAAATTCTAACTGCGCGAAACATACATTAGCCCTCACTGGTAATTAGAGGATTTAAAATGGGCTGGAAGCAATTTATAGCAGAAATCGTTTCAAATCTTGCTTGGCCTATTGTGGTAGTAGCAGTCTTGTTTAAATTTAGAAGTGAATTGGCCAAGATTATTCAACGGTTGGCCCGCCTAAAATACAAAGATTTAGAATTAGATTTCGATAAGGTAAAACAGCAAGCAGAAGAATTGCACAAAGAAATATTAGCGGAGGAGCCTTCAGTAAAAAGCCCTTTCTTTACTTCATTAGAGGATCAAATATTGGACGCGGAGGACGGAATAGGGGACGTTCTTCACATTTTCATATTTTGATTGCGAAGTTGGTTTGACTATGATAGTTGATTTACATGCCAAGACAGTCACGATTAGATACGCCGGGGGCGCTGCATCACATTA
>JALTDM010000293.1 GCA_027074135.1 Bacteroidales bacterium | reverse complement strand
TTATAATTAAATTCACCAAAATTAAATCTGTTCAGAATTTTTAATACTTTAGCCATTAATTTTATTTTTATTCACTTATCCTTACTAAAAAACTCGGCTTTTATACGATTTTTTTTGACAAATTAAAAGAATACTTACACAAAGGTAACCCAGTTTCTTTAATTTTATAATATTTTCAAGTATTTTTTCATTTTTTAATTCACTATATCTCAAGAAAATATAAATTTATTTCTACTTAAAATAATAAGTATATCCGAATTGGAAGCCTGGAAAACTTTGATACAATGTTTCTCGATTTTCCATAAACACAGAATATAAAGTCCATCCGACCCCTATTGTAAAACTTTGACGATAAGTAACCAGATATTCTCCTTCAATACTTAATGAAGGTGCAGAAAAAACCATCTTATTATCAACATATGCCAAAGCCGTTCCTAATGTCAAAAAAAAACGGCAATCACGCATTGAATAAAGTTGCTTCGAAAATCCCAAACCCAAATTATAAAAAAAGATTTTTCCATTAGAAAACAAAGGTGGTGTTAAAACTACTTTAATTCCATACCCGCTATTCATAACTTTCCTAAAAGAAAAACCGGAACCCGTTAATGTTCCGACATCAATACCCAAACCAATATTTTTTTTATAATTATCTGAATCTTGAGCATAAATGCTTCCACTAACAATACATAAGGCTAACAAAAGAATAAAAATCTTTTTCATTCCACAATTATTTAAAATAATAAATTACGCTTCCACCCAAAGATATTCCACCTTTAAAATCAGGATAAAACTGTTCATCATTATAAGGACGCTTTTCCCATTTCTTTTGAGAATATGATTCTCCCAAATAAAAATTTAGCCCCACACAATCAGTAAAAAACTCAATACCCAAACCAAAACCTCCTCCAACAATATTACACCCTTTACCGTCGATAATTTCGTAATCGCCATTATCAAAAAAATTACCGGATAAATAATGATAGAAAGCACCGGCATAAGCATATTCCCTCAATTTATTTGTTTGATAAAAACCATAAGAAAACATAAGTCCGGAACTGAAAATATTTACTCCACTTCTTGTCGCACTATCAGGTTGACTGTGGAAATAAAAAATAGGTGGTAAAACGGTAAATTGAGCATACAACCTTTCGGTAAGCAATGATTTGTAAGTAAAACCATAACCGACAGAAGGTCCTAATGAAAATCCAAAACCGTTTTTATATTCAAGCTTATTTAGATCTTGCCCGAAAAAACTCAAGCTGCTTACCAATAATAAAATTATAAAAAATATCCTTTTCATTCAAATGCTATTTAAAGTAAAATAATATAGAACTTTCTCCCGAAAGACCTGTTTTTACATTTCCATCCACATTACAAATTCCATATCCTCCCATTACACTTAATCCTATATTAGGTTTTATGTAAAACTCTAAACCCAAACCCAATCCCACAGCATATTTATTAATTTCTTTATCTACATATACCCATGTACTATCAAGACTTTCCTCTTGTAACTTTATTTTTTTTACATATTTCCCTCCGATATAAGCAAAAAATCTCAATTTTTCTTTCATCGAAAAATTATAATAAAAAGAACCTCCAACCCTAAAAATAGATTTATAAAAATTGTCATACCTGCTGTTATAAAAAACATTGTAAAGCGGAAAAACAAAGGTAGTTTGCAAACCAAACCTGTCAGACACATTATACCTAAATGAAAATCCTGACCCGATAGAACTTCCTACAGAAAAACCTACACCATATTTATGAGGTAGATTGTCCGTACTTTGTCCGAATGAATTTAATACAAAGTAAAAAGAAAAAACAATCAATAAAAACTTTTTCATCAACAGATATTTTTTGCAAAGATAAAAATTTTAGTATAAATGCTCTAGTCCTCTTTTTCAGTTACTTTATTTTGTTACTTTTGCCACCCCATTATATAAAAATCAAACAAAAATCATTTTTGCAACAAATATTACAAGGTAATTTTAAAATAAAAAATTATGGAAGTTTTAAACAAAATTCACGAAAGGGCAAAACAATTAAATAATCGTATAGTATTGCCCGAAGGCTTGGAAGAAAGGACTCTTAAAGCTGCTGCAATTGCTCTTGAAAAAGGACTGGCTCAAATAATATTGCTCGGCAATGAAAATGAGATAAAACAAAAAGCCGCAGAACTAGGCATCAACATTGACGGTGCCGAAATAATTAACCCTGAAACTTCTACCAAAAGAGAAGAATATATTGAAAAGCTTGTTGAAATCAGAAAAAAGAAAGGTCTTACCAAAAATGAAGCCGCCAAACTGATGAATGATCCTTTTTATTATGCGGTAATGATGATTAAACAAGGTGATGCCGACGGAGAAGTTGCCGGTGCAATGAACGCTACTGCAAATGTGCTGAGGCCTGCTTTTCAAATAGTAAAAACCAAACCGGGCATTTCGGTGGTATCGGGTGCATTTATGATGATAATACCCGACAAAAGTTTCGGTGACGATGGTATTATTTTCTTTGCCGACTGTGCAGTTCACCCTGATCCTGATGCAAGGCAACTTGCCGAGATAGCCGTTGCTACATCTGAAACCGCAAAAGCTCTTGCAGGAGTAGAACCGAGAGTTGCAATGCTGAGTTTCTCTACAAAAGGAAGTGCAAAACACCCGATGGTAGATAAAGTTGTGGAAGCAACACAAATTGCCAAAGAAATGAAACCCGACCTTATGATTGACGGTGAACTTCAAGCCGATGCAGCAATAGTAGAATCCGTCGGCAAAAAGAAAGCTCCGGGCAGTCCAATTGCAGGCAAGGCAAATGTACTCGTATTTCCCGACCTCCAATCAGGCAACATTTCTTACAAACTCGTTCAAAGAATGGCACACGCCGAAGCGATAGGTCCTGTACTGCAAGGAATGGCAGCACCTATAAACGACCTCTCACGCGGATGCTCGGTTGACGACATTGTAAACATGATAGCTATTACTGCGAATCAAGCAGGATAAACCACCTAAACCGCCCTCAAACTACGGGGCGGTTTTTTATTTTAAATATTTCCGCTTTACACACAAAATTAATTAACCTTTTTTTTATGTCAGATAAAATATTTTCACTAATTTCACAACCAAAATTAAGAAAACCTTATTGTTATGTTTAAAAAGTTAACGGATATACTGAAAGCAGCAAAACAAAAACCTGAAAGGAAGTTAGTAATTGCGGCAGCAGAAGACAAGCACGTATTGGAAGCAGTAAAAGCAGCCGTAGAAGAAAAAATCATAATTCCTATTTTTATTGGAGATACCGAAAAAATAAATGCTATTGCCAAAGAAATACAATTTGACATAAGCGAATGTGAAAAGATTAAAGAACCCGACCCGAAAATCGCTTCTAAACTTGCTGTAAAGTTTGTAAGGGAAGGCAAAGCGGATTTCCTTATGAAAGGTTTGGTAGGCACAAGCACATTACTAAAAGCTGTATTGGACAAGGAAAAAGGTATCCGCGACAAATCAACAATGAGCCATGTGGCAATAATGGAAAACAAATTCTACCATAAACTCGTATGTATCACCGACGCTGCTATGAACATTGCACCTACCTTACAAGAAAAAATCAGCATTGTAGAAAATGCCGTTAAGGTTTATCATAAGCTTGGAATAAAAAATCCTAAAGTAGCTGTTCTCGCGGCAGTAGAAACGGTCAATCCGAAAATGGAAGCAACAATGGACGCAGCCATTCTCGTTGCAATGAACAAAAGAAAACAAATAAAAGGCTGCATAATAGACGGACCGCTTGCATTAGATAATGCCGTTTCGAAAGAAGCTGCCCAAACAAAAGGAATTGTAAGCGAAGTGGCTGGTGATGCCGATATATTACTTACACCCGATATTGAAGCAGGAAACATTATGTATAAAACAATGAATTTCCTTGGAGGTTCCACATCGGCAGCAGTAATTATGGGGGCAAAAGTTCCTATTGTTCTAACTTCACGTGCAGACAGCGAAAAAAGTAAGCTGATGTCTATTGCCCTTGCAAAAATAATAGCGGAATAAAGCATTTACTCAAAGCCGCCTAAAAATAAAGGCGGCTTTTTTATTTTATAGCCTCAAAAAATTATCTAAAAATTATTTATCTTTGTAATGCAAACCAAATAAATCATAAATCAATATGGACAAAGTAAAAATTCTGGTTATCAACCCGGGTTCCACTTCAACAAAAGTGGCTGTGTTTGAAGACGATAAACAAGTTTTTGTAGAAAACATTAAACATAATGCAGAAGATCTTAAAAAATTCGATAAAATTACCGACCAATTTGAATTCAGAAAAGAGATCATCGAAAACGAACTCAAAGCAAAAGGAATTAACATAAACGAAATTAAAATAGTAATGGGACGCGGCGGACTTCTTCGTCCTATAGAATCAGGTGTATATGAAGTAAACGAACAAATGCTTACCGACCTGAAAAACAACCTGCAAGGTGAACACGCAAGTAACCTTGGCGGTATTTTGGCTCACGAAATAGCAAAAAACATACCCGGAGCAAGGGCATTTATTGCCGATCCAGTTGTAGTTGACGAAATGGAAGACATTGCAAGGGTAGCCGGTCACCCACATTTTAAAAGAATATCCATATTCCATGCACTCAATCAAAAAGCAGTAGCTCGTGCTTATGCCAAAAAAGTAGGCAAAAAATACGAAGATTTGAACCTCATTGTAGCTCACCTTGGCGGAGGTATTTCTGTGGGTGCTCACAAAAAAGGCAAAGTGGTAGATGTAAACCAAGCACTTAATGGAGACGGACCGTTTTCACCAGAAAGAAGCGGACAACTCCCTGTAAATCAAGTAATAGATACTTGCTTTAGTGGTGAATATACCAAAGACGAAATAAAGAAAATGGTTACCGGACGTGGTGGTTTGGTAGCTTATCTCGGCACAAACGATGCTTACGAAGTAGAAGTCAGAGCCGAAAAAGGCGATAAAGAAGCAAGATTTTATTTTGAAGCAATGGCTTACCAAGTTGCCAAAGAAATAGGTGCTTTGGGTGCCGTTCTCAAAGGAGATGTAGATGCAATTATTCTTACCGGCGGAATAGCCAAAAGTAAAATGTTTGTTGACTGGGTAAAAGAAAGAACAAGCCACATAGCACCAATGGAAGTATTTCCCGGAGAAGACGAAATGAGTGCATTGGCTCTTAACGGTCTTGCAGTTTACAGAGGAGAACTCGAACCGAAAGTTTATTAAGATATGGGAAAAGTTATCATATTGTCCGCTCCATCCGGGGCGGGCAAAACTACCCTTGCCAAACACCTTATGGCAAATAAAGATTTCAAGCTCAAATTTTCCGTTTCTGCAACAACTCGTGGGCCACGTGAAGGTGAAATCAACGGAAAGGATTATTATTTTCTAACCCTAAAAGATTTTAAACAAAAATTAAGAGAAAACGCCTTTGTAGAATGGGAAGAAGTTTACCCCGGTATTTTTTACGGAACACTGAAAAGTGAAATTGAAAGAATTTTCAACGAAGGTTACAACATACTTTTTGATGTGGATGTAAAAGGCGGTCTTAACTTGAAAAAATATTTCGACGACAATGCTTTGTCAATTTTCATAGCTCCGCCTTCATTCAACGAGTTGAAAAAAAGGCTTGAATCACGCGGCACGGAAACTCCTCAATCGTTGCAAAAACGACTTGCCAGGGCAAAAGAAGAACTCACCTACATCGATAAATTCGACACCGTGCTAATAAACGATGATATAGAAATGGCGAAAAAAGAAATTACCGAAAAAGTAAAGTCATTCCTCAACTCTTAAATTATTATGTGTGGTATCGCAGGTGTTTTTTTCTTTGACAATTATGACGACACTTTTCAAGAAAAAGTCAGCAAAGCCGTATCTACACTAAAACACCGCGGACCTGATGCATGTGATTTTAAATCATACAAAAAAGCAATTCTCGGTCATACACGTCTATCGATTATAGACCTTTCGGATAATGCCAACCAACCACTTGAAGATGAAAACTTTTCCATTGTTTTCAATGGTGAGATTTACAATTACCGTTCACTTCGCCAAGAATTGACACGGCAAGGTTTTGAATTTAAGACACAAAGCGATACCGAAGTTCTTTTGAAACTTTATGCCGCATACGGCAAAAAAATGTTAGATAAACTTAACGGTGATTTTGCTCTTGCAATTTATGACAAAAAGCGTGAATCCGTTTTTATTGCAAGAGACAGATTTGGCATAAAACCACTTTATTTTTACAACGGCGGGGATTTTTTTGCTTTTGCCTCCGAACTAAAAGCACTTACCCAAATCGCAGGCAATCAAAAAGTTGACACATATTCGCTGAAAACATTGCTTGAAAACACTTACATCCCTTCGCCATTCACCATTCTGGAACGGTTCCGTAAATTAGCTGCAGGAGCGTATCTGTTTGTCAATGGCAACAAGGTCGAAATAAACACTTGGTACTACCAAGAAAAACTTTACTCGGCCAAAAAAAACCATAACCTCAACGAAATAAAAACAAAACTTAAAAATCTGCTTGAAGATTCGGTAAAAAGGCGGTTGGTTGCCGATGTTGAAGTAGGCACTTTTTTAAGCGGGGGGCTGGATAGCTCAATAATTTCCGCACTTGCTGCAAGATACAAAAAAGACTTATATACATTCAACATAGGTTTTCCCGAACATCCGTATTATGACGAAACACCTTTTGCTCTGGAAACCGCAAAACACATAAGCTCACATCACACCGTTTTTGAATTGAATGACAAACAGTTGAGCGATATTATTTTTGAGTTTCTCGACAACACAAGCGAACCGTTTGCCGACAGTTCCGCATTGGCATTTTATTATTTGTCAAAACAAACTTCCAAGCACTTGAAAGTAATTTTGTCAGGTGACGGTGCCGACGAAGTCTTTGGCGGATATAACAAGCACAGGGCTTTTCTGTTAGCAGAAAAGAACAAAGCAAAGATTGCTAAACTCATTTCAATGTTTTTGCCTCCTACAGGCGGTCGTAACAATAAATTTGCCGATACAATAAGAAAAATAAAAAAACTTGCTGCTATATCAGGACTTTCTCCTGCCGAAAGATATGTAGCTTTGACTTGCTTTTCCTGCGGACTGGTCGGCGAAAAACTTTTTGTAAACAAACCTGTAAACAAAATATACAACTTGCGACAGCGGGAAATGTTTCTGCCCGTATTGGAACACCCCGATGCAGATGGAATGCTATTAAATGACATTTCGTTGGTATTACAAAATGATATGCTATACAAAGCTGACCACTACTCAATGCTAAACTCATTGGAAGTCAGAGTGCCCTTCCTGGACCACAATGTAGTGGAATTTGCATCAAAAATACCATCTCACTTAAAATTCAACAGTCAAGCAGGCAAAATAATTTTGAAAGAAACATTTACAGATTTATTGCCAGAAACTGTAATAAACAGAAGCAAACACGGCTTTGAAATCCCTGTTGCACTGTTCATAAAAAACAATTTTAAGGCTTTTGAAGATTTATTTTCCGAAAAATTTATAAAAACACAAGCGATTTTCAATTACAATGAAGTTGCACGAATAAAAGATTATACATTATCCGCTAACCCGACACGTTACCAACCTTTAATATGGTCTTATATTGTTTTTCAATGGTGGTGGAAAAAGAATTTTGGTTGAACCGCAAACAAAAAAGGCTGCCTGCATGCAGCAAACAGCCTTTTCAACTTCAAACGATATACGTTATTTTATTTCTTTTCGTTTTCCCTGTACAAAAACTTATCTCCGGTTTCTTTTACAATTCTTCTGTACCATTCTTCACCGTAACCTGGTTGTTTCAATTTTGGAGTAACAAACTTGTATCCCTGTTTCGGCTCAGATTTTTCCTTTATGTTACCATCCATATATTTCATAAATAAATAATGATAAAAATCTCTCCAATGGTAAACCAAATTATCCGCATTTTCACATGAAAATCTTGTAAGGAAATCTATTGCAGCTTTTTTATCATTTTTATATAATTTTAAAGCACCTTCGTCAATTCCGGTAACGTAGTTTACAAACTTGCTTTCAAGTTTTTGTTGTTCTTTTCTTATTTCCGGAATAATGTAATCGTAACGCGAATAAGCAAAATTTGACACCTGATTAAACACCCAAAAAGCAGCATCATCTGACCATTCCATCATACTACCGTTTCCGACTTCGTATGTATGAGGAACTTTTGTTATACTAGTGTAAATAGGGGTATAAACCGTACTGTAAGTATCGTCCACTCCGAACCAAATAATTCCTCCAATTTCCCTTGGTAACCAACTACGCATCTGGGCAACAAAAGAAAATCCTGTTTGCTGAGTAGAAACAGCCCGTTCATTAAAATATTTTTTGCCATCTACTTCCCATACCAATGGTCTCCAACGATACGGGCAATGAAACGGACCTGCACCAATATCTTTTGTCATATCCATATCTGTACCTTCGAAATGATCTCGCATAACTTCCATTATATCTCTTACACTTAATTTCTTTCGCGGCTTTACCCACAAAGGCATCCTGTGCCTTAAATCAAATCCCATTGCATAATTTTTGTATTTATCCATTCCGTCTGCTACTTTACGGAACATTGACCAAACTCTTGCTTCACAAAATCTTGCACCTTCAAAATTTACAGGTGCATATACACCGGAAAAACTGAAATCTTTATCTTTACCATTGAACCAACCTTTTTTGCGTGCAAACTCTATTACATCCGGTGAATTAAAGCAAGTTGCATTAGGATCATCCCATTTATTTACTTTTTGATATGGAAATGTGGTTATCCTTGCTTGGTTTGCATGAGCAGAAACATATCCGTCAGGAACTCTGAGTGCTACCCACACAGCACCTTTTTCACCTTTTCCCTTACCAATCAATTCCATATACCAAACTTCATTAGGATCCGCAATAGAAAAACTTTCACCTTCACTTATATAACCGTACTTATTTGCAAGATCAGTCATTACCTTTATTGCTTCTCTTGCTGTTTTTGACCTTTGCAATGCAATATAAATCATACTTCCATAATCCATTTTTGCACTAGGTTGATGAAGTAATTCCTTTCGTCCTCCATATGTAGTCTCTCCTATGGCTACTTGATACTCATTCATATTACCAACCACAGTATAAGTATGTGAAACTTGAGGTATTTCGCCAAGATACTTACCAGAATCCCAATCGTAAACTTTCAGCATACTCCCTTCAGGATAATCAGTAGCAGGATAATAATACAGTTCACCATACAAAACATGTGAATCAGCAGCATAAGAAATAAATGTACTGCCATCCGTAGTAGCACCTTTAGTTACTAAAAAATTTGTACATGCATTTGCATCTTGCCAATAAAAAAACATAGTAATAATAATTAATATTAACCCAGATAAAATTTTTCTCATCTCTTTTAAGTTTTGTTTGACACAAAAATAACTAAATTTTCATTCAACTTTTTTAAAAAATGCTAAACAACACTCTTTTTTAATTTCACATTCTTATATTTGCATTTGAATTATAAAACCAAAATACTATGGAATACAGAATTGAACACGACACAATGGGTGAAGTTAAGGTACCTGCCGACAAATATTGGGGTGCCCAAACTCAAAGGTCCAAAGACAATTTCAAAATCGGAGAACCTGCTTCTATGCCAAAAGAAATTATAAAAGCATTCGGGTATTTAAAAAAAGCTGCTGCTCATGCAAATTACGAATTAGGAGTATTGCCTAAGGATAAAATGGAACTTATATCTCAAGTTGCAGAAGAAATTATAGGGGGTAAACTTGATGAACATTTCCCACTTGTAATCTGGCAAACAGGCTCAGGTACACAATCAAACATGAATGTAAACGAAGTAATTGCCAATCGTGCTCATGTACTCAAAGGCGGTAAGCTAACCGATTCAAAAAAAATATTGCATCCAAATGATGATGTAAACAAATCCCAATCCTCTAACGACACTTTCCCGACAGCAATGCACATTGCAACCTACAAAATGCTTGTAGAGGTAACTATTCCGGGTATTAAGAAGTTACGTGATGCCCTGGCTCAAAAAGCAGAAGAATTCAAAGACATAATAAAAACCGGACGCACACACTTAATGGATGCTACTCCGCTTACTCTCGGACAAGAATTCAGTGCTTACGTGGCACAACTGGACCATGGACTCAAAACATTGGAAGATTCACTCGACCACTTGTCTGAATTGGCACTTGGTGGTACTGCAGTAGGTACAGGACTAAACACACCTGAAGGTTATGCAGAACTCGTAGCCAAAAAAATCAGCGACTTTACAGGATTGCCATTCAAAACAGCACCAAATAAATTCGAATCCCTCGCTGCTCATGACGCAATGGTTGGTGTATCGGGAGCATTGAAAAAACTTGCGGTTTCCATAATGAAGATTGCAAATGATATTAGGTTTTTGGGCTCAGGTCCTCGTTGTGGTATTGGTGAAATCATCCTTCCTGCAAATGAACCGGGATCTTCAATTATGCCGGGTAAAGTAAACCCGACACAAAACGAAGCCATTACAATGGTTGCAGCACAGGTTATCGGCAATGATGTGGCTGTAACAACAGGAGGTATGCAAGGTCATTTCCAACTTAATGTGTTTAAGCCGCTTATTGCAAGAAATGTGCTTGAATCTGCAAGATTGCTCGGTGATGCTTGCGTTTCATTTACAGAAAAAGCTGTTGTAGGCATAAAACCGAACAAAGAAAGCATAAAGAAACACCTTGATAATTCATTGATGCTTGTAACAGCACTCAATACACATATCGGTTACGAAAATGCAGCTAAAATTGCTAAAAAAGCATATGCAGAAAACAAAACATTGAAGCAAGCTGCCATTGAACTAGGACTACTAACCGAAGAACAATTTGACGAATGGGTTGATCCTTCAAAGATGATTGGACCTTACAAAGTGAAAGTTAATAAGTAAGCTCAAACGGAAATAAAAAACGAAAGCCGTCATCAGTAAAAGTGGCGGCTTTTTTGTTTTTACATCTTATGTTTACCGCAGAAACAAGATAAAAAAGTATCGCACCTAACGGAGTTTTGTGTTTCTCTTATCCTTTGTTACAAAAGTTTCGCCTCTACAAGGCTTTTACTGCAGCAAATTGCCATTTATTATATCATAATTACCACATTATCAAATTAAGTCATTCCCACATTAATAATTATCTTTGCATAGCGAAAAGCTAAAAAAATGAAAAAACTCCTCACGCTAATTATTTTGATTCTTACCTTTTCAGGTTTTGTTAAATCCCAGCTTCAAGTAACTTTCCCTGCAATAACCATAAAAAATACCGAAGCGGAGATAACGATAAAAAACCTATCTGACACAATTTCCAAAGGAACCCTTTTCATAAACGGTAAGCCGTTTCAAACTACCATAAAGCCTAATACCGTTCAAAAACTGAAAATAAAAATCACATCCGGCACAAAAGAAATTACAGTAAAAGCAGCCTCAAAAATCATTGCTTCTCAGCCAATTAACCCCATACCGCTTTGGCTTTCCATTATTCCACCCCTTATTGCAATAATTTTGGCACTTATGTTCAAAGAAGTTTTTTCCGCAATTTTTGCAGGTATTTACTCCGGCACATTCATTATAGCATCTTACCAATACGGAAACATCGGCGAAGGCTTGCTATACGGCTTTTTGAATATACCCAAGTACCTGACCGAAGTACTAACTGATAGCGACCATGTTGCCATAATCATTTTTTCCATGCTAATTGGCGGAACGGTAAACATTGTCTCCAAAAACGGCGGCATGAAATCAATCATTAACAAACTATCCCGCCGTGCAAACGACCGCAAATCAGGGCAGCTTATCAGTATGATCATGGGAATAATAATCTTTTTTGACGATTATGCCAATACACTCGTGGTTGGGAACACAATGCGGCCGCTTACAGACAAACTGAAAATATCACGCGAAAAACTCAGTTACATTGTCGATTCCACAGCTGCTCCCGTAGTTGCCATTGCATTTATCACGACTTGGATAGGTGCCGAACTTTCTTACATAAAATCAGGTTTGGATATTTTGCAACTAAACGAATCGCCTTATATTGTTTTCTTACATTCGTTGAAGTACGCATTTTACCCTATTTTCACACTTATTTTTATGTTTATACTTATCAAAACAGGACGTGATTTCGGACCAATGTACAAAGCTGAAAAAAAGGCAATGGAATTCAAACCGCTTGAAACGGACAAACAAGCACAGGAAGAAAAAAGCCCATCATCTTGGCTTGCAATAGTACCTATCGGAATAATTGTGTTCGGTACGCTTGCTGGACTTATATACACAGGTTATTCGGCGGAAGTTTGGAATTCTAACTTGTCTTTTTGGATGAAAATATCCGAAACACTGGGCAGGTCCGATTCATTTATTTCGCTGATGTGGGCATCTCTGTTTTCATTGATAGTAGCGATATTTATGAGTGTAGGCAAAAAAATATTTTCTCTTTCCAAAGCAATGGAATACTCAATGGACGGTTTCAAATCGATGCTTCAAGCCATAATTATTCTTACACTTGCTTGGTCGCTGGCACTTCTAACCCAACAAATGCATACAGCTGACTTTTTTACTTCCGTTTTCAAATTTTTCAGCATACCTGTTTTTTGGGTTCCCGCCATTACATTTCTTATTTCGGCACTAATATCATTTTCAACAGGTTCGTCGTGGGGCACAATGGCAATTCTCTATCCGATTATGCTTCCTGTTTCTTGGTATTTGGCAAAAGATGCCAATCTGGACTATTCATATTCGTTTCACATTTTTTATGGTGTAGCTGCGTCTATAATAACAGGTTCCGTTTTCGGCGACCACTGCTCGCCAATCTCCGACACCACAATTTTGAGTTCAATGGCAAGCGGATGCCGTCACATAGACCACGTAAACACACAAATGCCATATGCCATAACCGTTGCCACTGTGTCTTTAATTGTAGGAATTTTGCCAACTTCACTTAATTTACCATTTTGGCTGATGTATATTTTAGGTGCAATTGTATTGTATTTGATAATTAAATTTGCAGGAAAAAAACTGTAAAATATGCTAATGAATTAATGTGGTAATTTAATATTTTATCATATTGTAAAAAAACAACAACTAACAAAAATGAAAACTGTTTTCACCAAAATAGGACTTTTTTTCGGATCTTTCAACCCCATTCACATCGGACACCTTGCAATAGCAAATTACATTGTGGAATACAGCGACTTACAGCAGATTTGGTTCATTGTTTCACCACAAAACCCGTTCAAAGAAAAGAAAAGCCTTTTGGCAGACAATCACAGATATTATATGGTAAATCTTGCAGTAGAAGATGATTACAGATTTAAAGCATCAAATATAGAATTTGATTTACCTCAACCATCTTACACTATAAATACGCTTACTTACCTGAAAGAAAAATATCCCGATAGGGAATTTTCTTTGATTATGGGTGCCGACAATTTGAAGCATTTCCACAAATGGAAAAATTACGAGTACATAAGTAAGAATTACAAAATGTATGTGTATCCGCGTCCGGGTTATGATATTTCAGACACCGATTACCCTAATGTTGTAAGAGTAGATGCTCCTGTTATGCAAATATCCGCTTCATTTATCCGCCAAGCCATAAAAGAAGGCAAAGATGTACGATACTTCCTGCACCCTAAAGTTTGGAACTTTATCGACGAGATGAATTTTTACAAGAAATGATTTTAATTCAAATGCTCAATTAATTATTTGACAATTAACAAATTAACACATTGATTCATTAGCACATTCAATCAATGTTTTACATCTTTTATAGCTTCCGGATTATGCTTGTATTTGAACAAAATCATAAATAAAATTCCTATTACCAAAGCGTACAGAGCAAAAACAAGCCATATCTTTTGCCAATCATTATTCAGCCAATCTATGATTACTCCGCTTCCGTAGGCTCCTATCATAGCACCGAATCCGTTAGTCATTATTATAAACAGACCTTGAGCAGATGATCTGATTTTTGTGTCAACTTCCAGTTCTACAAACAAAGACCCTGAAATATTGAAAAAGTCAAAAGCCATTCCGTAAACTATCATTGAAAGAATAAGAGCTACTAATCCCCATCCTACAGGACTACCAATCCCAAACAAACCGAATCTGAAGAACCAAGCAAACATACTCATTAACATTACAGTCTTTATGCCGAATCTTTTTAAGAAGAAAGGTATTGTAAGAATGAATAATGTTTCAGAAATTTGAGACAACGACATCAAAAATCCATTGTGCTTAACTACCCATAAATCTGCATACTCTTTTATTGCCGAAAAACTGTGAATAAAAGCCTCACCCCACATGTTTGTTATCTGAAGAGCGGCACCAAGCAACATTGAGAAAATGAAAAACAATGCCATTTTTGAATTCTTGAAAAGTACCAAAGCATCCAGTCCGAGTGCTTGAGACAAAGTTTTCTTTCCGCTTGTCTTTTCCACCGGACAATTAGGTAAAGTCAATGTATAAAGTCCTAGCAATAAAGACGATACTGCTGCAAAATAAAATTGGTATTCATTAAGTCCCCAACCGAAAGCATCGGTAATCCAAGTTGCAATAATAAAACCTATTGTACCGAATACGCGAATAGGAGGAAATGCCTTAACTACATCATATTTATACTTAACAAGCAAACAATAAGAAATAGAATTGTCTAAGGCAATGGTAGGCATATAAAGCATTAAATATAAAAGTGCTGCCCAAAACAAACCTGTAAAAGTTGTTTGCTGTGCCATGAAGTAAAGCAAGAATGTACCTGCAATATGAATGAAAGCATATAGGCGGTTAGGACCCGTCCACTTGTCAGCAATGATACCGAAAATCCCGGGCATAAAAATAGATGCAAAACCCAGCGTCATAAAAACCATACCTATTTGCTGACCTGTAAAATGCAATGTATTGCCCATGTACTTACCGAAAGAAAGCAGCCAAGCACCCCACACAAAAAATTGCATAAAATTCAGGATGGTTAATCTCAACTTAATATTCATACTGTTTAATTTTTTCTATAGAAGATTTCCTGACAGACAAAGGTAAATAATTTAATTAAGTTATACTATTTTTGATAGGCTTTGAATTTTGTTTTCTCCTTCAATGTTTTTTTTATTTTCATTTGATTATTTGCGAATACTTGTTTTTTCTTATTTTTGTGAAAAATCCTTAGGCTATGGATGTAGTATTCAGCGGAAATAAGTTTGATTTGCTTGTTGTAATGGTAATTTACCTTGTTTTACTTGTACTTTGGGGTGTTTATCAAGGCAGGAAGGTCAAAACGGGTGAAGATTTTTCTATTGGAGGGAGGAACTTGCCGGGTTGGGCGGCGGCACTCAGCGAGAGGGCAACAGGTGAGTCGTCATGGGCTCTTTTGGGATTGCCGGGAGCAGCTTATGCGACGGGTATTATAGAAATTTGGACGGCTATAGGCTGTGTGACAGGTATAATAACTACTTGGGCAGTGCTGTCGTGGCGATTGAGGAATGAAGCCGAAAAGTATAATGTAAGCACTTTTACTGATTATATTGCTAAGAGAAACAGTGATTTATCCAAGTGGGTTAGGGTAGTAAGCAGTTTTACCATTGTGTTTTTCTTTTTCTTTTATGTAGGAGCCCAGTTCCTTGGGGGCGGAAAGACATTGTTTACAATGTTCGGTCTCAAGCCCGAATACGGAATGCTGGTAACTGCATTGGTAATAATTCCTTATACCATTTACGGCGGATTCAGGAGTGTGGTTTATACCGATGTTATTCAGGCAATTATAATGATTATCACATTGATAGTTGGTCCTGTAGTTGGAATTTATTATATATCTAGTCACGACGGAATGTTTGCAAATAGTGTATTCAGTGCACTTTCGCAAGCAGGCAGCAGTTATACTTCTTTGTTTGGAGCAGGAGAAGGATTTACTGCGGGAGTGATTATTATGAGCGGGTTTTCGTGGTTTTTCGGATATCTTGGCGGACAACCGCAGCTTACAACCCGCTTTATGGCAATCAAGGATTTTGAACAAGCAAAAAAAGCACGAAATATCGGTATTTTGTGGACGCTGTTTGCATATCTCGGAGCACTAACTCTGGGTTGGATTGGTATTGCTATTTTCGGTCCTACGGGACTATCTGACCGTGAGTTTGTTATGCCCGCAGTGCTTTTGAAAATATTTCCGCCATACATAGCCGCAATTTTGATAACGGGAGCTATTGCCGCAATGATTTCCACTGCAGATTCGCTTTTGATTTTGTCGGCAACCGAACTTTATGAAAATATTATTAAGCCGTTGAGAAAGAACAAAGAAAAAGGCAAAAGCGATTTGTATTATTCAAGGGTGGTTACTGCACTGATTGCTATTGTTGCCTTATTTGCAGCATATTTTTCGCCGTCAAATTTGATTTTTACATTGGTTAGTTATGTGTGGGCAGGCATTGGCGGAACATTTTCGGTTGTGATTTTGTTCTCGTTGTTTTGGAAGAGATTTAATGGTAAGTCTGCACTTGTGACCATCGTTACGGGAATGCTTTTTACAATAATATGGATAAGTTCCGGAATGGAAGAAGTGGTAACAAGCCGTATTCTTACATTTTTTGTAGCATTGGTTACCGCTTATGTTTCAACTCTGATTTTTTATCCCAAAACTTCAAATAATTAAAACTTATGGCTATCAATTTTTTTAAAGAAGATGTCGCTTGTCCGGGACTTGACCAAGAAAAGTTCCGTAATTGGATTGTGTCCGTGATTGAAAAATACGGAAAAACTCCGGATGAGATAACTTATGTATTTGTCTCTGATGAATACCTGTACAAGATGAACACTGAATATTTACATCACGATTATTATACCGATGTGATTACTTTTGACTACAGTAAGGCTGATGAGATTTCAGGGGATATTTTTATCAGTACGGACAGGGTAAAAGATAATGCGGATAAATACGGTGTAACTTTCTTAAACGAGCTTGCCCGCGTAATGATTCACGGCGTACTTCATTTAATCGGCTATGAAGATGCTACAGACGAAGAAAAGGCCGAAATGAGAAAAAGAGAGGATGAAGCGTTGAAAATGCTGGAAGGGGAATTTTTTTAATGTGGTAATGGGTTAATGTGCTAATTAGTTAATGTGTTAATTGTTAGGTTGTTTGCTTTATTTGTTATCATTGCGATGAGAAATTATTTTTGAATTTGTAATCAATTGTCCCAGTCTTTGCGATGAGCTAAGCGACATAGCATCTGCACTAAACGCCCTCGTTATTGCTAGCGAATGTAATGAGTGTAGCAATCTGCTTAATTTATGAGATACTCACGCCACTTCGTGGCTCAGTATGACGTGTGGGAGTGGAGCAGATACTTACGCACCTACGGTGCTAAGTATGCTGGTTGAAGTTAGTGAATGAGATTATTACGGGGCTGTCCAAAAAAAGGGCAGCCTTTTTTTATTTGCTAATTTGTAGTTATGCGTGTATTAAAAAAGAAAAAGTTTTGAATTAAGCTTTCTTTTATTTTTTTACAAAATTTTGTTTTAAAAATTGCAAAAAATAAAAATTTCACGGATAATAAAGTAATCTTATCTGTTTTATATCCTATTTTTAACAT
>JALTDM010000292.1 GCA_027074135.1 Bacteroidales bacterium | reverse complement strand
CTTCACTGGCGCCGTGCGTGGCCGCGGACTTAACATCGTAGCCCTGCATCTTTTTATGGTAAATGTTTTCCAGCACCACAATGGAATTGTCCACCACCATGCCGATGGAGATCATCAAACCCATCATGGTAATAATATTCATCGACCAACCGATGAAGTAAATCACCATCAAACTGATTAAAATGGAAAGCGGAATGGCCACAATAACGATCAGGGTCATGCGGAAGCGACGCAGGAAAAAATACAAAACCAAAAAGGCAAAAATGCCGCCCCACAAGCCGGTGTTCTTTAAATTGTCCACCGATTCCCGAATGTACTTACCCTGATCAAACAGAATTTGCATTTTAAAATTTTTCAACCGTTTGTCATGCAAAATCCGATGCAGTTTCGTCTCGATTTCATTGCACAACTTAACCGTATTGGCCATGGCTTCTTTGTAAATGCCGATTTGAATGGCCGGTTTCCCGTTGATGTATTGAATCCAGGTGTGCTCGGGTACGTCGTAGCGCACGTCAGCCACATCTTTTAATTGAATGTTGGCGCCTTTAATGGGAATGTTGCGAATGTCGTCCAAACTGCGGAATTTACCGATGGATCGCACGTAAATTTTTTGACCGCCGGAACGAATGTAACCGGCAGACATGGAAAAATTGTCCTGCCGCAACGATTCGATGACATTGTACAGATTGATTTTGTAACCGCGGATGGCATCTTGCCGAATGTAAATAAGAACCGATTTTTCGTCCGCGCCGCTGATATCCACATTGGCTACGCCATCGATGCGTTCCAACGGGCGCTTGAACAACTGCTCGGTAAAATAATAAGGATCGTCCAACGGTTTTTCGGGAATCAAAGCAATCCACATAATGGGTTGATCGTCATTACTCCACTTGCGGATGTAAATGCGCTCGATGTCGTCCGGCAAATCGGCCTTGACCCGATCCATGCGGTCGCGCAACTGACTGTAAGCCAAATCCATGTCCGTGCCCTGATTAAAGCGCACAAAGGCCCAGCAGCCGTCGGTAAAACTGTTGGTCTCCACACTCTGTACGCCCTTGATGGTGCGAATTACCTCTTCAATCGGCTGGGCAATAAATTGCTCCACCTCTTCGGGATTGGCGTTGGGATAGGGCACCCAAACACCCAAAAACGGCGGAGAATATCCGGCCGGCATCAGTTCGACGGGCATGTAAGCGTAAGCGATAAATCCCACCACCAAAAAGGCTAACAGTGTCATGACCACCGTAACCGGACGGGTTAGTGCAATTTTGGGTAAAAAGCCAATTTTTTTATTGGGATTTAAATTCTGCTCGGGCATCAGGCGTTACCCCCGCTCTCCGTGGTGAAGTGGTCGCCGCGGCTTCTTTCTTTAACCATCAAATGGTACACTGTAGGAATAACTACTAGCGTCAGGACTGTAGAAGTAATCAGCCCCACAATCACGGTGATGGCCATGGGCGTGCGGATTTCCGCGCCTTCGCCAAAGCCCAGCGCCATGGGCAGTAAGCCCAAAACTGTGGTGGAAGCGGTCATCAAAATGGGACGCAGACGTACCTTCCCGGCCTGCACAATGGCCTCTTCTTTGGACAATCCCCGTTTGCGCAGGTGATTAATGTAATCCACCAAAACGATGGCATTGTTAACCACAATACCGGCTAACATGATCATACCCAAAAACACGACCACACTTA
>JALTDM010000291.1 GCA_027074135.1 Bacteroidales bacterium | reverse complement strand
TGCAGTTTATACCTCAAAATAATATGGAAGATCCTCCTTATCAGCCAACGGAAGATCCGGCAGATAGGAGAGAAGAGTCAATATACGATCTTATACCTTCAGATCCGAATAAACCTTATAATATGAAGGACCTCATAACCAAGGTTGTTGATGACGGATATTTCTTTGAAGTGCAGGAAACATATGCAAAGAATATGATTATTGGTTTTGCAAGATTGGGCGGAAGATCTGTCGGCATAGTGGCCAATCAGCCTCAATTTTTTGCAGGAGCATTGGATTATAAGGCTGCAATTAAAGCTGCCAGATTCATTAGATTCTGCGATGCATTTAATATTCCTATTATTACTCTCGAAGATCAGCCGGGATATATGCCTGGTGTTGCTCAGGAGCACAACGGTGTTATTATACATGGAGCAAAATTGCTATATGCCTATGCTGAGGCAACTGTTCCCAAGATTACTTTGATAACAAGAAAAGCATACGGCGGCGCTTATGATGTTATGGCTTCCAAACATTTTAGAGCCGATGTAAACTATGCATACCCGATATCTGAAATTGCTGTTATGGGTCCGGATGGAGCAGTTAACATACTATTCAGAAGAGAAATAGCGGAAGCTGAAAACCCTGTAGAGAAGAAAGCAGAGCTGGTGAAAATGTATAGAGATAAATTTGCTAATCCTTATGTTGCAGCCGGTTTAGGATATATAGATGAGGTTATTGATCCTGCGGATACAAGATTAAAATTAATTCAAGCGTTGGAACTAACAAGAAATAAGAGGGAATCCAATCCTCCAAAGAAACATGGGAATATCCCGCTATAAATAGGAGGTAAATAATGATTAATTATAAAAAATTTAAAAAAGTATTGGTAGCTAATAGGGGCGAGATAGCTATAAGGGTTGCCAGAGCTTGTAGAGAGATGGGTATAAAAGTAGTTACGGTATATTCTGATGCCGATAGAAATGCTCTTCACGTAAGATATGCTGATGAAGCTTATCATATAGGGGCCTCACCTGCTGCCGAGTCTTATCTCGTGATTGATAAAATTATTGAGGTAGCTGTGAAGACTGGTTGTGATGCTGTTCACCCTGGCTATGGCTTTTTGGCTGAAAATTCGGAGTTTGTTAAGGCATGTGAAAAAAACAATATAACATTTATAGGACCGAACACTGAATCTATGTATATACTTGGCGACAAGACAAGGGCGCGCCAGAGGATGATGGAAGCTGGAGTTCCTGTAGTACCGGGTATGAAAGAACCGGTTAAGGATCTCGATGATGCTCTGGCAAGAGCAGATGAAATAGGCTATCCGATAATGTTCAAGGCATCTGCCGGCGGCGGCGGAAAAGGCATGAGGATTGTACGCAGTGCAGATGATTTTAAATCATCATATGGCTTGGCTAAAGGTGAAGCGCTAAGTGCTTTCGGAGATGATAGAATGTATATAGAAAAATATATAGAAAATCCGAGGCATGTGGAAATACAAATAGCGCGTGATAAACATGGTAATGCTGTGCATCTGTACGAGAGAGAATGTTCAATACAAAGAAGGCATCAGAAAGTTATAGAGGAATCGCCGTCTATGGCCATTAATAACGAAGTTAGACATAAAATGGGCGAAGCTGCAATTAAAGCTGTTGCGGCAAGTGATTATGATAGTGTAGGCACAGTGGAGTTTTTGGTTGATAAAA
>JALTDM010000290.1 GCA_027074135.1 Bacteroidales bacterium | reverse complement strand
TTTTATGGCCACTCCTTCATTGTTTAAAGAAGGTATGTTTGATTCACTCAAGGCTCCAGTTCCATTAAATTTTAATGTTCCTTGCTGGTTATCAATGATTTGATATAAAGTGTTTTCATTTGGATAAGTTAAATATTTAGTCGGATCATAAGTAACTCCTGGAGTTTTTATGCCATCATTTTTTAATATTTTAAAATTCGCATTCCATAAACTGCCTTCACTAGAAGTAGGAAATTGCTTGGTAAAAGTCATATCAAGTATATTCTTATTGCCATCTTGATTGATAAGATTTGTTGTAAAATGGTCTGAACTTTTGGCGACTTCTTCTCCTGTTGATGCAATAATTGTTGATTGGACTTCATTGTTTAAATTGGCTCCAAAAGAGATATTTTTGGTTGGAACAGAAGGAGTGTATAAAAGAGTTGGAAGATGTAATTTGGTTTGATTGTTGATATCTTCAAGAGGAGTATTTTTGTCTAAATTTACAGTAAATACTGTTGGATCTTTAAGCTCGTCTTTTGTATAAATTGTTCCAAAATTTTGTAATTTTTCTTTAGATAGATTTGCAGGTTTTATGCTTGGATTGCTTGTTCCGAGAAGATATTCTCCACTTGCATTGACTAAGTCCCCATTTTTATCTTGATAAAATGAACCGAGTTTCGTATAATAATTTGTATTGTTACCCTCAAAAGAATACCATCCATTTCCTCTTATGGCAGTATCAAAATTTCTGTCGGTATTTATCAATCCTCCTTGAGATAAATCCAACGAAGTTCCCTGCACGACACTTCCAAGACCTACATCATTGGCAACAGGATTATTTCCTGCACCACTTAAAGCTTGAGAAAATTGTGTTTCAAATTTTGGTAAATTTTCTTTAAATCCATATGTGTTTTGGTTTGCTATATTATCAGCCCATGTGCTTATACCAAATTGATTAGTTTTGACTCCGCTTATTCCATTATAAAATGATTTATTCATTTTTCAATCCTATTCATATATTTCTTTGACTTTATCAAGAGAATAATAATTGTTTCCAAGTTTTAAAAGGGCTTTACCATTATCAAATTTAACAGAATTAATAGGATAAGTTCCGTAATTTGTTGTTAAATTATCATTTTTGTCATCAACATAATTTGCGCTAATGCTATAACTGCCAGCAGGAACTCTTTGTCCGCTATTGTTTGTTCCATCCCAATTAAAGGAAAGAACTCCACTTTTTTGTGGTTTTAACAAAAATGTTTTTACAATATCTCCATTCATGTTTTTAATATTAACTTGTCCACTTTGAATGTCGTTTTTAAAATATAAGTCAAAATTTGGTTTTGAATCTTTTAAAAGAGAAATACTATTTGTTCCAAGACTACCCATTTTTCCTATAGCTGAAACCATTCCTAAGTTACTGCTTTCTCCAAGTTTAGTGGATAATGATGCTAAGGCTTTATTTGTATTGTCAGCTGATTCAAGTGTAGCAAGTTGTGAAGTTTGGGTAAGTATCTTTTCAGTGTCCATAGGACTTGTTGGATCTTGATGCTGAAGTTCTGTTAAAAGAAGTTTCATAAAATCATCTTTACCAAGAATGCTTTTTGGATTTGTTGCTATTGAAGATTTGTTTGTTATTTGTGAAGTTGAATTTATTGTATTTGAAACCATGTATTATCCTTTATATATATTTTGGCACAACAAGTGTGATT
>JALTDM010000289.1 GCA_027074135.1 Bacteroidales bacterium | reverse complement strand
CTTCAGGGTCTTTTAAAATTTCAATTGATAATCCTTTTTTTTCTACTTTTTGTAATTTTTTTTCAAATTCTTTTTTCATAGTTCACAATTTTTTTAGTTAAGCAATAAATTTTAATAATTTCAGGCAATTCCGGTGGTCACCGAAAATTGTCTAATGCAAAAATAGGTAAGGATTTTGAAAATTTGACAAAATGTGTGGTTTCATCTTATGAACGGTCGGATTTTTTGTATGAGCGGTCATTTTTGCCTGTTTTCTGGTATGGGGGGGGGGGCAAAAGTATTGCTTTGCGTAATTTGCTAAGGTTCCGCCTAGATACAGTAATTTTTTCACCATTGTATAATTTAAGTTCCCTGCTGCGAAAATTTATGTTTGATATGTGTGCACAGTTTATTATAACATTGCGGTTTATTCTTACAAAGCCAAAGTCTTCGAGCTCATTTTCAAAGTAAGTCAGACTTTTTACAATACTAACTTCATTGGTATCCGACAACTGTATTGTGGTAAGCCCGCCTTTAGCAAATATTTTTTCTATCTCTGCAACCGGTATCTGATATAAAATATCAGCATCGTTTACTATCAATTTTTCGTGCTGCTGAAAACCGTAATTTACTTTCATTCCATGAATCCTAAAAATTGAAGCACAAAAATAAGTAAAGTATAAATAAAATTACAAAACCAACAGAAAATAGTGTTGAAATCCGTAAGGTGTTTGATTTATTCTTACCGGTTAAAAAATTAGAACAACAATTTATTTTTTCAATTTTCTTTCAAAGGTTATTTGTGGTTTTTAAGTATTTGTTACATTTGCATTTAAAATAAAAAACACTGAAAACTATGAAACATAATTTTTATGCAGGACCGGCTATTTTGCCGAAAGAAGCTATTGAAAAAAGCATTGAAGCATTAAGAGATTTTGCCGGAATGGGACTGTCTCTTATCGAAATATCTCACAGAAGCAAAGAGTTTGAAGCCGTTATGACCGAAGCTCAACAAACGGTAAAAGAACTCTTGAACATCAATGACGATTACGAAGTTCTGTTTTTGCAAGGTGGGGCAAGTACACAATTCCTCATGGTGCCTTACAACTTTTTGGAAAAGAAAGCCGCATACCTTGATACAGGTGCTTGGGCAAGCAAGGCAATCAAAGAAGCTAAATTGTTCGGTGATGTAGAGGTTGTGGCATCGTCAAAAGACAAAAATTACACTTACATACCAAAAAACTTTGAAGTGCCTGCAGATGCCGATTATTTGCACATTACAACAAACAATACTATTTACGGAACTGAAATCAGGGAAGATTTTGATGTAAATGTTCCACTTGTCGCGGATATGTCATCCGACTTTATGAGCCGTCCGGTAGATGTTTCCAAATACACTTTGATTTATGCAGGAGCACAAAAGAATGTAGGACCTGCAGGTGTTACCGTTGTTATAGTTAAAAAAGATGCTTTGGGAAAGGTTAGCAGACAAATTCCTACAATGATGAATTACAAAACTCATGTTGATAAGGGTTCTATGTTTAATACACCTCCTGTGTTTGCAGTATTTGCTACATTGCAAACTCTCAAATGGCTCAAGAACAACGGCGGAGTAGAAGCAATAGAAAAAGTAAACATCGAAAAAGCAAATATGCTTTATGACGAAATTGACAGGAATAAACTATTCAAACCTACCGTAATCAATCCGGAAGACCGTTCAAGAATGAATGTAACTTTTGTTATGAATGACGAATATGCGGATTTGGACAAAGAATTTTTGGATTTTGCCGCTAAAAATGATATTGTCGGCATAAAAGGTCACCGTTCAGTAGGCGGATTCAGGGCATCTATTTACAATGCTTTGCCTTTGGAAAGCGTTAAGCACTTGGTAAATGTGATGAAAGAATTTGAAAAACAACATTGATAATGTGTTAATGTGCTAATGAATTAATGTGATAATTAACTAATAACTAACAACTAACCACTAATAATTAAAAAAAATGAAAACAATACTTGTAGCCACAAAAAAACCTTTTGCACCGGTAGCGGTGGAAGGAATAAAAAAAATAGCCGAAGAGGCTGGGTATAATTTCAAATTGCTGGAAAAATACGAAACCGAAGACGAACTCAAAGAAGCTGTAAAAGATGCAAACGCACTTATAGTAAGAAGCGACAAAATACATGCAGGTATTATGGAAGTCGCACCCAACCTTGAAGTTATCGTGAGAGCGGGTGCGGGTTACGACAATATTGATTTGGATGCCGCAAGGGAAAGAAACATTGTAGTAATGAACACTCCCGGCCAAAATGCCAATGCAGTGGCAGAACTTGTTATCGGTATGATGATTTATTATGCCCGCAACTTCTTTAACGGTAAGCCCGGAACAGAATTGATGGGTAAGACACTCGGACTGCATGCTTTCGGTAATGTGGCAAGGAATGTGGCAAGAATTGCCAAAGGTATCGGTATGAAAATGTATGCATACGATCCGTTCCTAACAGATGAACAAATAAAGGAAGGCGGTGCGGAACCTGTTCATTCGGTAGAAGAACTTTACAGTAAATCGCAATATGTTTCATTGCACATTCCTGCAATCAAAGAAACCATAAAAAGCATAAATTACGATTTGTTGAAACTTATGCCCGAAGGTGCTACTTTGGTTAATGCTGCAAGAAAAGAAGTTATTGACGAAGACGGAATTGTAAAAATGTTTGAAGAAAGACCCGATTTTGCATATTTGAGCGACATAGCACCGGATAACAAAGATTTGATAGCCGAAAGATTTGAAGGTCGTTATTATTTTACACCAAAGAAAATGGGTGCTCAAACTGCAGAAGCCAACATAAATGCAGGACTTGCAGCAGCAAGGCAAATTGTTGAATTTTTCAAAACAGGTGAAGCTAAATTTAAGGTAAACTAATAAAAAAGAGGAAAGTATGGTAAAGATTAAAGCTTTTAAGGCACTGAGACCGCCTAAAAATATTGCCGACAAAGTGGCGGCAAGACCTTATGATGTGTTGAACAGCGAAGAAGCGAGAAAAGAAGCCGAAGGAAATCCTTATTCATTGTTGCACATAACAAAACCTGAAATTGATTTGCCAGAAGGTATAGACGAACACGACCCGAAGGTTTACGAAAAGGCAAAAGAAAATTTTGAAAAATTCCGCAAGGAAGGTTACTTGGTGCCGGACGACAATGAATATTTGTATGTGTATGCCCAAACAATGAACGGCAAAACACAATACGGGTTGGTGGCTTGTGCTTCTGTTGACGACTACTTGAACGATGTTATCAAAAAGCACGAACTCACCCGCAAAGACAAAGAAGAAGACCGTATGAAGCATGTAAGGGTAACCAATGCCAATATGGAACCTGTTTTCTTTACTTACCGCAAGGTGGACGAAATAGACGAAATAATAAACTCAGTGATAAACAACCAAGACCCTGAATATGACTTTACCGCAGAAGACGGTGTGGGGCATCATTTTTGGGTAATAAAGGACCAAGATAAGATTAAACGCTTGTTGGAACTGTTTGAACAAATACCCAACACATATGTAGCAGACGGACACCACAGAACAGCCGCTGCTGCATTGGTAGGTGCCGAAAAAAGACGCAACAATCCGAATCATACCGGAGACGAAGAATACAACTACTTTATGGCAGTTCATTTCCCCGACGACCAACTTACCATTATTGACTACAATAGGGTGGTAAAAGATTTGAACGGGCTCACAAAAGAAGAGTTCCTCAAGAAATTGGAACAACACTTTGATGTGGTTGAAATGGGCGAAAATGAATACAAGCCGTCCAAATTGCACGAATTTTCGATGTATCTCGACGGTAAGTGGTACAAGATGAATGCAAAACCGCACACATACGATGACAATCACCCGATTAATGGTTTGGATGTTACCGTTTTGTCAAATCATGTGCTGGACGAAATACTCGGTATCAAAGATTTGAGGACTGACAAAAGAATTGATTTTGTAGGCGGTATCAGAGGTTTGGGTGAGCTAAAAAGAAGAGTGGACAGCGGAGAAATGAAAGTTGCATTTGCATTGTATCCGGTTACAATGAAACAACTTATGGACATTGCCGATGCAGGTATGATTATGCCGCCAAAAACTACCTGGTTTGAACCGAAATTAAGAAGCGGTTTGGCTGTTCATTTACTTGATAAGATTTAAAAAAAGCAAGTTTATAAATAAAAAGCCGCCCCAATTCCGGGCGGCTTTTTGGTATTATCGTACCACAGCAATTTTTGTAATATATCTTTTCTCCTTGTTGTTAACAGAAAGTGTGTAAATACCAGCAGGTAATTTTATATTGATATTTTTCGTTGGTTGAGTTTTATTCGCGGAAAACACTTTTTGTCCGGATAGTGTATAGAGTTCAAATCTTCCCGAAACAGATTTGTTGAAGTGCAAACTACCTTCGGAATAATATGCTTTGAGGTTGGTGCTGAAAGCATTTTCAATATATTGTATTCCTTTAGTTACGGTAAGTTCGTATGGGTATAGAAAAGATATCGGTGTGGCGTGTCCGTAAATTTTCAGATAAATAACACTGTCCTCACCTGTTGTTATTTCACCTTGATATGGTGGAGTGTAAAAATTAACTTCTTTTATCAATTGTTTGTTGCTGTTATAAATTTCTATTCTATGTGCAAAAGATTGTTCATTGTCAATGTTGATAATGTAATTTGTATTAGGTTCACATCTGAAATAATAAGCATCTGCATCGATGTTTTCCATATTCATTTGGTAGGTGGTAAATCCTAAATACTGTGTGTCGGGAATAATCATGTAAGCAAAATCAATATTTGACGGCTCGTCAAGTCCCCTGATTACCGTATAATAATCATCCGGTTCGGAAGTATGAAACACATCTGTCATCATAGTATCAGTTATGCCGAGAGGTGCGGGTTCATTGCCTACATAAAGCCATTGCCTTTCTATTGCTACTGCACCATCTCCGGTAAGACCACCGGTACTTCCGTAAATTGAAGTAACCCAAGTGTAGGGAATATTTTCAGGTAATGGCATAACCGGATTATCATAAGTGGAAAAATCAATCCCTATAATGTTATCTGTAGTACTGCCATTACAATTTATATCTACATTGTAAAATGTTTCATTATCATCTGTGTCTGCAATGCAATTTTCATTTCCTCCAAACAAATAAATACCCACAGGACTTCCGTTGCAATTAGTGTAACTGTCATAAGCCCATTTCAAGTCTCTTACCGCTTCTGTTTTCTCGTTTAAAACACTCGATTTTGTCGGGTCAAGTCCTGTGTTTGATCCCAAATGTGGTGTGCCTAATGTTAGCACTTTTGCTACTTTGTGTCCGTCTTCGCTGTACGGGTCTATCCAATTTGTGTGTATGTGATTTTCATCTGTCCGTTGCAAGTATTCCCTTATGGCTATACCTCCCATAGAATGTCCTACAAGAATTACTTTGTTTGCACCAGTAAAGTCTAAAACTTCTTTAATAACTTTACCCAAAGCATAGCCTTGTTTAAAAGCCGCAGCTTGGTCGCTGTAGTCAAAATAATCATTCCAAAAACCGGCAGCTCCACGTATTCTTTCTTCCTGAAAATTTACTGCAAATATGTATGATGGTTGCCACCCGTCAACAAAATCATCTATATCGTCGGCATAATTTCTCCTGCCAACATTTATATCTCTGTCGCCAAAATGGAAATCTTCGTATTTTACATCTTCTTCCAATACAGCTGTTTCGTCATCATTGTCGGCATTAAGCACTACATCAAAAACATTTATTGGTCCGAGATGATAATGTTCATTTAAAAATTCCATTGTGGTTTTAAAAGTCTTATCACTGGATTTTAAGCCGTGAACAAAGATTATAGGATAAGGAATTTTTTTTATTTGAGGAAAAACTTCAGGAACGAGATAGAGAAAAGCAAAAAAAGAAATAATGAACTTTTTCATAAAAACTGTTTTTGTTCACTTCAAATA
>JALTDM010000288.1 GCA_027074135.1 Bacteroidales bacterium | reverse complement strand
CTTTATACAGTTTTTTTGTTTTTATATTGAAATATAAATCAGGTTAATTTATACTTATTAAAAAATATTTTTGCACAAAATTTGTAAAAAGCAAAATACAATATTTGCAAAATCAAGCCGTTTGATTGAAAAAAACATAAGTTATGAAAAAGAAAACAATTGCATTGGTATTTTTTTCGGCAATATTGGGAGGATTTGTTGCGGTAGCCGCATATTTTCATTTTTTTAGTCCCGACAAGCAAATTTTGAATGAAATTTTAACTGCCCGCTTGGCCCAAGGTAACAACGGTTCGGTTAAATATGTTTCGTTGGGACAATCATCGTTGCCTGATTTTACCGAAGCAGCGGCAAAAACTGTTCATGCCGTAGTGCACATCAAGACAAAATTTACAGAAGAATATATGAGCAATCCCATTTACGATTTCTTTTTCGGTGTTCAGCCTCGAAGATACCAACAAACCGTGCCTTTAAGTTCGGGTTCGGGAGTAATAGTTTCACCAAATGGGTATATTGTAACTAATTATCATGTAATAAGAAATGCAGATGTAATTGAAGTAACACTTAACGACAAGCGTAAATTTAAAGCTAAAGTTGTTGGTGTTGACAAAATGACAGATTTAGCGTTATTAAAGATTGATGCAGATAATTTGCCGTTTTTGGAATATGGAGATTCGGATAAATTGAAAGTTGGAGAATGGGTGTTGGCAGTAGGTAATCCTTTTAATCTTACCTCAACGGTTACGGCCGGAATAGTAAGTGCAAAGGCAAGAAGTTTGAGCCTTATGTCAAGATTCGGAATAGAAGCCTACATACAAACAGATGCTGCAGTAAATCCGGGAAACAGCGGAGGAGCACTAGTAAACACCAAGGGAGAACTTGTCGGCATAAATGCGGCAATAGCTTCAAATACAGGCTCATATACCGGTTATTCGTTTGCCATACCTGTAAATATTGTAAAAAAGGTAGTGGCAGATTTGATTAAATACGGAAAAGTGCAAAGAGCATTTATAGGTGCTTCCATTGTGGATTTGAATGCTGATATTGCCAAATATTTGGGTGTAAACAAAACAGAAGGTGTTTACATTTATGAAGTAAACCCCAAAGGTGCTGCAGCTGAAGCAGGCATAAAAGCCGGGGATATAATTACCAAAGTGAATGATATTGACATCAAATCATTGCCCGAACTTCAAGAACAGCTTGCTAAATATCGTCCGGGTGATATTGTCAACATAACTGTTTTGCGAGATGGAAAGCCACATAAATTTGAGGTTAAACTGAAAAATGTTTACGGTACTGAATCAATAGTGAGATATTGATAAAAAACCGCCCTTTGAGGCGGTTTTAATTTTCATTTCATTTTGTATAAGTCAAAATACAGAGTTTTTAAGTTCAAATTACGGTACAAGCTTGTATCTACTTTGGAGTTCCCTTTTATAGTGAGGAAAAATTTATGATTTTTGCTGTAGTCAAGGCTAATTCCGCAACGCCTCATAAAATATGAATGAAAATTCCAATGATCCCAAGTGGCTTTGTCTACTGAAATAATTTTTTCGTTTTTCAATATCGGTTTGAGTTTAATAACATCTTTAATAATGGCTTCATCTCTGCTGTATTTGTCTGTTTGAAAAGCTGTAAAAATTATTGTAGAAACAATAAGAACCGTTGCTATGGGAATTCCAAGTTTAATTACTTGTTTCTTTTTTGATAAATAATCAATTATATTTTTCCACATAGGCATGAAAAACATTGAAATTGATAGTGAATAATAAGGCATAGAATTTACCAAATAAAAGCCCCTTTGTTCTTTTGTAATAATCAACGGTACAGAAGCTGAAAGAGCTATAAGAAGTAAAAATATTACCTTTTTATTAAAGGCAATTTTGTCTTTATATCCGTAAACTAAACGCACCAGATAGAACAATACATTTAATCCAATAATAGGCAACAATTCCATACCAAGCCTGCCGAGAATATAAAATCTGCTGTTTACGGTAGATACTTCTCTAATACTGTGAAATACTCTATGGGTAAGGTATCTTACAAATCCTGAACGTGAGTTATCAAAAGAAAAAATTAAACCTGTTACTAATAACGGGATTAGCATCAAATAAAAAGATTCAATAAGCCATTTCTTAATTGAGAACTTTTTGAAAACCAGATAATAAAAAAATGGTATGGAGAGCGGAAACAAGGCAACAAAACCTTTAGTCAAAAAGCCTCCTGTCAAAAATAAACCTGCCAACAAGAGAAATAATCTTTTATCTTCGGTAAAATAATACTTGAAAATGAAAAATGTTGACGATAACGCAAAAACAGAAATTGTAATTTCAAGCATATTGTTGGAATACGCCCAAAAAACTACAGGAATAGTAATCCAGAAAAAAACGGGAACAAATGAAAGTTTTTTTAATTCTACTGATACAAGTGTTTGCCAATTTTTGTGAATTAAAAAAGCTGTTAGGAACAACATAAAAGCATCGTAAAACCTTTCTACAAATATGCTATCTCCAAAAATTTTGTAAAAACTTGCCAAAATCCAAAAATAGAGTGGCGGTTGTTCGTAAAATCCGGGATAAAGTGTTGCGGAATTATATAGATGCCAAAATGTGCCTTTACCGTGATAAAGGTTGCTTGCTACAGTGGAATAAAGCAAACCGTCTGTGAACATACCTTGTTTGAACAATTCAGGCAATACCAAAGCGGACATTACAAGAATAGTAATCAGCCCAAAAAAACACTGCGAATTTTTACAGGATTTCATTATTCTTTCAGTTATTTCTGCAACAAAGATAATTTAATAAAAGAATGTCTCACGTGGCAAAAATACATGAGATTTAAATAAATATTTTAATTAAATTTGCATATCACAAATTCAGACTTCAAGTGAAGTACAGTTTTGCCTTTATATTATTATTTTTCACAAGTTTACTTCTGTTTTCGCAAGGAGAGATTGCAAAACCTTTTCCTAACAGGTCTGAAAATTCATTTGCCATTATTCTAAATTCCAACGGGTGGGGATTGAATTATCATTACGGAAAGAGGACAGACGGTTTTCACAGGACTCTTTATTCTATTGATTTTGCGGAGATTAAGCATCCCAAAGAAGTTAAATTGTCCAACCCCTATTACAACAGCGGAAAAAAATTTGTTTTCGGCAAATTGAATGATTTTTATGTTTTAAGGTTTTCTTACGGCAGGTTTAAAATTTTGTACGATAAATTTGACAAGGGTGGTATCTCCATAAACAGATTTTATCAAGCTGGTGTTTCTTTTGGTATGGAAAAGCCTGTATATTATTTAGTTATATATCCTACCGAAGATCCATACAGAAAAATTCTGCGAGAAGAAAAGTTTAATTATTCTATGCACAGAATTACGGATATTTATTCCAAAGCACCATATTTTGACCACATAGATGAAACTCAATTTGTACCGGGAGTGTTTTTCAGATACGGTTTCAGTTTTGATTTTAGTGATAACAGTTATGTCATAAACAGCTTGTTTGGAGGTGCACAAATAGATTTTTTCCCAAAAGAAATAGAGATAATGGGAAACACAAGTAACAGCAATTATTTTATATCATTATTTGTAGGTTACAGATTTGGTAAAGCAAGTCAAAAAAGGATAAATTACAGTGAATAGCAATAAGAAAAAAAGAGGTATTTCGCCTAATAAACCTAAAATTAAATTACCCGGTGGCGGAAAATATTTAAGGGTTAAAGAAGTAGTACATAAACATCATTTGCATACTATATGCGAGAGTGGCAGATGTCCCAATTTGGCGGAATGTTGGGGCAACGGAACGGCTACTTTTATGATACTTGGTGATATTTGCACCAGAGCCTGCAGATTTTGTTCGGTAGCAACAGGCAAACCTTTACCGCCCGACGAAAATGAACCTCAAAAGATAGCCGAATCTATAAAACTCATGGGGCTGTCGCATTGTGTAATTACATCTGTGGACAGGGACGATTTACCTGATGGTGGTGCGGAACATTGGGCAAAAACAATCAAAACGGTAAAAGAATTAAATTCCGGTATTTCCATTGAAGTCTTAATTCCTGATTTTTCTTTTGATAAGAATGCCCTGGACAAGGTTATAGAAGCAAAACCGGATATAATTTCGCATAATTTAGAGACTGTTCGCAGACTTACTCCCAAAGTAAGGTCAAAAGCCAAATATGACAGGAGTTTGGCAGTGTTGGAATACATTAGGTCTAAAGGAATTACAACAAAGTCGGGTATAATGGTTGGCTTGGGCGAGACGGAAGAAGAAATATACGAAGTAATGGATGATTTACTTACCATTGATTGTAGGATAATTACCATAGGGCAATATTTGAGACCTACACCTGCACAAATGCCTGTGGACAGGTATGTTTCACCTGAAGAGTTTGAAAAATACAGAAAGGTAGCATTGGAAAAAGGATTTGAATTTGTGGAAAGCGGTTCTCTTGTTCGGTCATCGTACCACGCCGAACGGCACATTGTTAAAGAAAAAGTAGCTGTTAAGCATTAAGATATGGTTAACCATATTAAGAACTCTAAATTATTCTTAACTACCTTGATTTCTTAATGTCTAAAAAATAAAAAAAAACATTAAGAAAGTAAAGAAACTTTAAGAAATAATAATGAAAAATGAAAAAATTACAAAGAAAGAAGTAACTAAATTGTCATATAAAATTGTAGGTTGTGCTATAAATGTTCATAAAGAATTAGGTCCCGGCTTGCTGGAAAGCGTATATGAAAGATGCTTAAAGCATGAGTTGGAATTGCAAGGATTAAAAGTTAATCAACAGGTGAAAGTTCCTATAGAATACAAAGGGCTTGAATTAGATGCAGATTTGCGTTTGGATTTGCTGGTAAATGATACGATTATAATTGAAATAAAAACGGTAGAGAACCTGTTACCTGTTCACGAAGCACAATTGTTGACATATATGAAGTTGCTTGAGAAACCACAAGGATTGTTGATAAATTTTTATACGGATAATATAACAAAGTCAATGAAACCGTTTGTTAATGAATTTTTTAAAAATTTAGATGATGAATAAAAATTAAATGTTCTCAATGTTCTAAATTCTCTTAATGTCTTAATGTTGAAAATAATAAAAACATTAAGGTAGTTGAGAGGCATAAAGATTAAATATGTAAAAAAACAATTAAAATATTTATTTTAGTAACTAAATGTTTCTTAATTATCTTAATTTCTAAATTTTGAAAATAATTAAACTATGAAAAAAATTATCTTACTTTCAATATCAATATTTGCCATTTTGCTTACATCTTGCACGGCGGTATATTTTGATAAACCCGAGCCTGAAGCAAATCCCCAATTAAAAGAATTTCCCGAATCTTGGATAGGAATTTATAAGCCAAAAAAAGATACTTCACTTGTAGAAATCGGCAAAAACTATATTGACCTTAAAGTTTTCGGCAACCGGCAGAAGTTCTATTTGTGCGATACAATGTTTTTGAAAAAATACAAGGACGATTTTTATTTTGTAAATGTGGAAGCAAGGGATAAAGGTTGTGACATTGTGTATTGGCGTATTTTTCCCGTAAAAAAAGTAAAAAACAAACTTTATGTTTACGATATTATGTATAAACCGCATTTAAGCGATGTTTTTAAGAAGTATGGCATTGATTATAAAGAAATAGTCGGCAAATCGCTTGTAATTTCAAATCCTTCCGATTCTGTTTTGAATATACTTTTCAAAAAGCGGATTTTTAAAGTGACACAGGTGTTGAAACAAATTGAAAAATAACCTGTTGTGAGATGTATGTAGAAGTTTTGTTGCCGCTTAATCTTGACAGGCTTTTTACTTATGAAGTTCCAACAGGAAGTGAAGGAAAAATTAAACCTTTTGTCAGAGTATTGGTTGAATTTGGTAAGTCAAAGTTATACAGTGCTTTAGTTGTAAAGATTAAAGAAGAGGTAGAAGGTAATTACGAAGTAAAAAAAATCGTTTCTATTCTTGATGAAACACCCGTAATTAACGAAAAAACTTTCTCACTTTGGAATTGGATATCGCGTTATTATCTTTCATCTCTCGGAGATGTTATGAACGTTGCCTTGCCGTCTGCATTAAAGCTGGAAAGCACATTGGTTGTATATCCTGTTAAAGCCGATTGCGAAAAATTGAGCAAAACCGAGAGTAAGATTTTGGAATACTTGCAAGGTCTGGAATATGCTACGTTAAGCGAAATAGAAAAGGATTTATCAATAAAGACCGTAAAAAAAATCGTAACCAAGCTTTTTAATAAAGGATGCGTAAAAATTGAACAGAAAATAAGAGACAAAGCAAAGGCTCACACCGTAAAAGTCATAAAACCAGGCAAAAGACTTACCCGGCATACATTTCAAGAAATAATAAGCGAATTAAAGCGTTCTAAAGCACAGGAAGCAATTTTGCTTGAATTTGCTTCAAAGTCAGGCTTACTGGCAGGTAAACAAGCATTAACAGTACCTAAAAGCGAATTGTTTTATGTTTCCAAGTCACCGTCAGCATTCAAAGCATTGAAAGAAAAAGGTTTGCTTGAAGAAGAAGCGGTATTGGAATCGGAACTTACGGGGCTAATAGCCACCGTACCGCCTGTAGCATTAAGTCCTGCGCAAAAAAAATCACTTGCCGAAATTCGTAAGGCATTTGAAAAACACAACACAGTACTTTTTCACGGTGTGACATCAAGCGGAAAAACGGAAATTTACATCCACCTGATACAAGAGCAAATAAAGCGAGGCAAGCAAGTCCTTTACCTCTTACCTGAAATTGCCCTTACTGCTCAAATTATAAACAGACTAAAAAAACATTTTGGTAACAAGGTAGGAATTTATCATTCAAAGTTTTCAGATTCGGAAAGGTATGCAGTGTGGACAGATTTAAAGAACAAAGGCAACCTGAAAGTGATTTTGGGGGTAAGGGCTGCATTGTTTTTGCCATTTAGTGATTTGGGTCTTATAATTGTTGACGAGGAGCACGAAAGCACCTACAAGCAATTTGAACCTGTTCCTAGATACAATGCCCGTGATGCAGCCATTGTTTTAGCAGGCTTGCACAGCGGCAAAGTTTTGCTCGGTACGGCAACCCCTTCAGTAGAATCATATTACAACGCAACTGTTGCAGGAAAATACGGCTATGTAAGGCTTGAAAAGCGATTTGGTGATATTAAGTTACCGGAAATTCTTACCGTTGATATGAAAGTGGAAATAAAAGAGAAAAAAAATCATTTTTCCTTCTCTTCCGTACTAAAAAAAGCAATAGAAACAAGCCTGAAAAACGGTGAACAAGTTATTTTGTTTCAAAACAGAAGGGGTTATTCACCTTATTCCGTTTGCAGTAAGTGCGGTTACATAGAAAAATGCCCGCATTGCGATGTAAGCCTGACCTACCACAGAGCAACCGATAAATTGGTATGTCACTATTGCGAACATACAACTAAATTCAACAGTGTGTGTCCCGAATGCGGAGGAGAGATGAAACTAAACAGCGGGATAGGAACGGAAAAAATTGAAGAAGAGTGCAAAACATTATTTCCCGATGCAGGAATTGCCCGTATGGACTTGGACAGTATGAGGCAAAAACACGCACACGAAAAGTTGATCACCGCATTTGAAAATGGTGAGGTAGATATACTTATAGGTACGCAAATGGTAACAAAAGGTCTTGATTTTGAAAATGTTAGTGTGGTTGGAGTGCTTGATGTGGATGCAATGCTAAATTTCCCGGATTTCAGGGCTTACGAAAGGACTTTTAACCTGATAACGCAAGTCAGCGGCAGGGCAGGGCGTAAAAACAAGCAAGGGCTTGTAATTCTGCAAACACATAATCCCGAACATGAAATAATAAGGCAAATAAAATCTTATGATTTTGAGTCGTTTTACAAGTCGCAACTACAAGAAAGACAGGATTTCAATTATCCGCCGTTTTCACACTTGATAAAAATTATTTTCAGACATACAGACGGCAGCAGGGCAGAGTATGCAGCAGAACTAATGGCTCAAGATTTAAAGCGGTATTTCGGCTCAAACAGGGTGCTTGGACCTTCACGTCCCATAGTGCCTAGAATCAGGAATAAACATTACTTTGAAGTAATTATTAAAGTAGAAAAAAACATTCTGAAAGCAATAGATTTTTTGAGGCAAAAAGTAGCCGAATATTCGGATGAATGGTCAAAAAAAGGTGTGGATATAATTGCGGATACGGATACTTATTAAATCAAAACAGCGACTTGCCCAAATGCTTGTATGCCAATTCTGTAGCTACACGACCTTGCGATGTTCGTTTAATGTAGCCTTCTTTGATTAAAAACGGTTCGTAAACATCTTCTATGGTTTTGGGGTATTCGCCAAGCGAAGTGGCAATGTTCTTGATTCCGACTGGTCCACCTGAAAACTTATCTATTATGATGCTCAAAATCTTGTTGTCAATTTCGTCCAAACCATTCTTATCAATATTCAAGGCTTTAAGGGCATACTTGGTTATTTCAAGGTCGATTGTTCCATTGCCTTTTATCTGAGCAAAGTCCCTGACGCGCCAGAGGAGTGCATTTGCAATACGGGGAGTGCCGCGGCTGCGTCTGGCAATTTCATTTACTGCATCATCATATATTTGGACTTTGAGAATTTTTGCAGACCGTTTAATGATTATGCCAAGAACTTCGGGTTCGTAATATTCCAAGTGCAATTTGATACCGAAACGCGAAAGCAACGGGTTAGTAAGCAATCCGCTACGCGTAGTTGCACCTATTAGGGTAAAAGGCTTTATGCCAATGGAAACACTTCTTGCCGCAGGTCCTTTGTCTATCACAATGTCAATTTTGTAATCTTCCATAGCAGAGTAGAGGTATTCTTCCACAATTGCTTTCAGACGGTGAATTTCATCAATAAAAAGCACATCCCTTTAGCCGAGGTTGGTAAGAATACCTGCTAGTTCGCCGGTTTTTTCAAGAGACGGACCCGAAACATAATGCATTGACACATCAAGTTCGTTGGCAATAATGTTTGCAAGTGTGGTTTTTCCAAGTCCGGGAGGTCCATGTAACAAAATATGGTCTAAAGCTTCTTCTCTAAGTAGCGCGGCTTTTACAAAAATCTTAAGGTTTTCAACAACACTTTTTTGTCCTGCAAAATCATCAAACCGCTTAGGTCTTATGGTTTCTTCAAAATTGTCGTCTATTTCATTGTTTCGTATGTCAAAATCTTCCGGCATCAGTCAATAAGATTTATTGCACAAAGATAACAAATAATAAGGTAACTAAATCCATGGAAAATAATTTACAATTGTGCATTATAAAAAACGTAGGCTAAAGCCTATGCGAAATTTGTTTTTTGTTACCCTACCATAAATGGCAGGGCTAAACAAAAAAATGGATTTTTTGATAAAAATAAACGGGCTAAAGCCCGCATTTTCACATTTTGTAAATTCAAAATCGTGTGGTAATTTATTGCCAACCAAAACAAAAAAGCGTATATGATTAGCACCGTCTTTTAAGGCGGAGTTAAAATATTTACATTAAAAATTTTTGGCTTTAGCCACAGAAATTTAAGCACGATTTAATTTTCTAATGCGTAATTTGGGTTAAATATATTCCAACTTTCTTTAGGTAGAAAACTTCGAAAAGTTTTTTTCAATTAAAAAAAATTTCCGAAATTTGCATTAAAAATTAGACTTTATGATAAGCATCAAGCATCAAGCATCAAGCATCAAGGCAATAATTTTATTTGTTCTGATTTTAGCTTTTGCCGGTAAATATTCATTTTCTCAATCTCCAATGGGAGTAAGCTCCACAATATATGACGGATGGATATATCACTACAAACCTTTATCGCTGGGGGTAGGTTCAAACACAGGCTACCACGGTAGCATGTTAAATCTTATTACAAAAGACAGTAATAATGTGTACATCCAATTTCTTCATATTCTAAACACCGGTTCGGATTATTTCGACGGTGTAAAAATAGGTCTTGACGAACAGACAGGCATAGGCTTTGTAATAAACCAACAAGAAAACAGTTACATAAAATTGCTGACAAATAATATACCGAGAATGATTATCACTTCGTTGGGTAATGTTGGTATAGGCACAATGTCTCCTTCTGCTACCCTGCATGTAAACGGGAGTTTTATGCTTCAAGATGGCACACAAGGTCAAAACAAAGTTTTGATATCCGACAATAACGGCTTTGCCTCCTGGCATTTGCTTCAATTGTCACTGAACAACAATGTATTGTCTGTTACAGGAGGTAGCAGCGTTGATTTGTCACAATATCTTGACAATACCGACAACCAAACATTAAGCGTTACCAATGGTAATGAACTAACGATATCAAACGGAAATACGGTAACCATAGATGTAAATGATGCAGACAGCGACCCGACCAATGAGTTGCAAACCCTTACCGTAAGCAACGGTATGCTCATGCTGTCCGGCAATAACTCGCAGATTCCTCTGACTTCTTTGAATTATTGGCAAAAGAACGGAGATAATGTTTACTACAATCAGGGTTTTGTAGGTATAGGTACTGATACACCCGTTGCAAATTTACAAATTTATGACGACAACTATTATGATAATCAGATAAGTATAGACGAAAATGCTTTGGTTCATTCACCTGTTACGATAGGTGGAAGTACCAGCTCGCTTACGCAGTACGCTTACGCATCGTTGCAATTGACAAACAAACGCACCGGTAAAGGTGAAGAAGACGGGCTTAAGCTTGAATTGAGAAATTACAATGCGATTTTAAATCTTCAAGAACAAGGTAATATCAACTTTGAGATCAAGGATAAAACACCACTTACAATAACCCCAAACGGGGAAATAAAAAGCAGCCGGACATCAGTTTTTTTAGCCGACAAAAACGGGGCAAATTCATATTCTTATGCTTTCTTAACACGAACTACCAATCCTAATGTCAAGGCCTTTGCAGTAAACAACGGTAGTGGTGATAAGTTTGTGATTTACGGTGATGGAAGAGTAGGGATAGGAACGCAACCTGTAGGGGGGTATATGCTTTCGGTAAAAGGCAATATTGTTGCCGAAAGATTGGATGTAAAGTTAGATTGTTGGCCCGATTATGTATTTGAGTCTGATTATAAATTAATTTCGTTAGATTCGCTAAGGAACTTTGTATTTAAAAACAAACATTTGCCGGAGGTGCCAACTGAGGAAGACGTTGTAAAAAACGGATTGGATGTGGGAGAGATGACAAAAGCATTGATTAAGAAAACCGAAGAAATGACTTTATACATAATTCAACTGAATGAAAAGTATAAAGATTTGGAATCAAAATACAAAGCATTGGAAGAAAAGTTGAAAAAATATGAAAACCAATAGTATTTTATTTTTTATTGCATTTTTTTTCCCGGCGATAACTTTATATTCGCAAACCTACGAGGTGGAATATTATTATGATGCCGCCGGCAACAGGATAGAAAGGGAAATAATATATTTACCCGTAAACTACGCTTCGTCACAATTTACAAGCAATGAACAAGACACGCTTCACAATGTTTTGAGCGAAAATTTGTCCGTTGATATTTATCCAAACCCTGTACTGTCAGTCTTACATGTAAAACTGAACGGAAAATGTGGAAATGTGTTTTTTTCGGTATTTAACAATAATGGCAAACAACTTAACAAAGGACAATTAAACAAAGGTGAAAACAGTGTGAGTTTTGAAAATTTTGCAAGCGGAATTTACTATTTGAAAATAATTCGTAACGATAGGACATTAAAAAACTATAAAATAGTGAAGCAATGAGAAAATTATTGTATTTGTTGATAGTTGGCGGGGCAATATTTTCGGGGTGTAACAAATACACCGAAAAGCCGGATGATATCACGGAATATCAAGAATTTGAAGCACTTATAACAGGCAAATGGAAAGTGCAAGAAATGAAAGTGGATAGTTTTCAGGAGATGTTTTACAAGTATCTTTGGCTAGCATATCCCAAAGACACAAGCGACACAAATGATGTGTATTTGTTTTCTTCTTACGGTTTGGATCTTCCTTCTTTTTATCTCATAAAACACGGCACATATTCTTTTTCCGATTCGGTATTACATTATGTGTGGGGCGATACAATTGAAAACGATAGTATGTTTGGAACTTCTATGGAAACTTATGCAAGAAAAATCTCTTATGCCGTACCTGTGGAGTTTTATGTTGAGTTCAAGAGTAATCACACATGGACACTGACAGGTATAAAAAAAGGCAACGCTTACTATTATTACAAAGACACCCTGCATCGTGAACATTATTACTGTAATGACGCCGATTGGGTAGTTTATGAAGATTCCACTCTGCTAAGCCACTACATACCGGATACGGTTGTGTACGCCGACGGTGTTTGGAGTATTATTAACAAAGAATTTATTCAAATTGAAGGGGGAATTCTCACGGGAACTTATGATATATCCGGCAACGAACTTGTAAAACAGGAATACGAGTATTACACGGATTGGATACCGGAATACAATTATTGGTGGACTGATTCTGGACAACAAGTCTTTTTGTATGCCGACACTCATATTGTTAGGTGTCAGCAAGATTACGGAGTATGTGATGTTTACTTGAAACATTACGAAGGTCCTTATTCGTGGCAAAAAATAAAATCGTATTTCAAAATGCAAAAACAATAAAATCATGAAAGCAAGCAAGTTTCTTGTAATAATAACGGTGTTGATATACACTGTATTTTCAATATCTTGTAAAAGGGGCGAAGAAGATCCGTTTTTAAGTTTCCGCAGTCGTAACCAAAGATTAAAGGGTTGGTGGAAAGTGGAAGAAATGATCATTGATACCGTTTATACGGAAGTAGATAAATATGTAGACGATTATGATTATGATGCGGGTACTGCTTTTTATAAAGTAGATATTTTAACAACAATTTCAAAAGGTAAAAGGGTTTACGAGTACAAAAAATACTGGAAGTACGAAAATAATAAAGCATACCTTATTGATTATATCGATACGGTAAAGTTTTTTAGAACATTTTCCGACTGTGATATTTATGTATGTTTTGACGAAAACAACAATCTTACGGTTCAATGGAACAGGACAACACCGTACCGGAAAGATTTTTACGGTGATCCTTATAACAATTTTCTTAATTATGAAGACAATATAGATACAATGCAGTACGAAACGGTAGAAATGCAACCGCACTGGTACACCATAACCGAAACCGGAAAATGGCAATGGGCAGATAAAAAGAAAACTGTATTGGAAGCCGGACTGTTTTCGGGTACCGTGACCAAATTAAGTTATAAGGAAGTGAAAATTAAATTTTTTGAAGATAAATTTCTAAAAGAAAGAGAAAGTGATGTGTATTACCCGCATTATAGGGTACATTCTACTTTATCTCGTACTGTTTCAATAAAAATAACATTGGTCAGACCGGATGAAAACCAGTAAGTTATGAAGAAAATAGCAATAACAATAGTTATATTGTTTCTACATACCAATGGCTTATTGTCTCAGCCATCCACACTTGTATATAGTGACGGAAATTTAACGGTTACGCAAGATTCTTCCCATTTGTCACGCGAATATGTTTCTGCCACTCAAGTCAGTTTTTTGCCGGGGTATTCGTTCGACGCTCATCAAGACGGAGAACTTGTTGCCAGAATAGAATACATACCCGGAGGTGATATAAATTATGTTGATATCAGTAGTGCCAATAGTGTTGACGATTACGAAATAAATACTTCGTTATACCCCGGTGCTGTATCGGGAGTGGCAAGTGTAGGACAGCCGGGTGATGCCCGGTACATTATTCCTTTGTTTGTTCCGGCGGGTACACGTAGTATGCAACCTGCCGTTCAATTGGTTTACAATAGTGCTTCCGGCAACGGAATAGCAGGTTACGGATGGAATTTGGGCGGAATTTCCGCTATAACCATAGGACCCAAAAATAAATTTTATGACGGTGAATATGCCAATCTTAGTGCTAATGTTTTTTATCTTGACGGAAAAAGATTGATTACAACCGGAAACAATACATATCTTTATGAAAATCACAATTTTGAGAAAATAAGATTTACAAACGGGTATTTTACCGTAAAAACAAAAGACGGTAAAACATATTATTACGGTAAGGATAACGGAAGCAAACTTGTATTGGGTAATGTTACAATGGCATATTATATTTCGGAAATAAAAGACGCCGACGGCAATTACATAAAATACAAATATACGACGGTAAACGGGGAATGTTTGCTTACCGAAATAAGTTATACGGGGAATAGTGCAGCGGGTAGTGAACCATACAACAAAATTAAATTCTTTTACAAACATCGTCAGGACAAAAACATTTTGTACCCGTCCGGAAAGGAAAAACACGCCGATTTTTTGTTGGACAAGGTTGAAATGTATTCTTCCGGGCAGTTGATAAGAAAATATTCGTTGAAATATATTTATGACGGTTTGTATTCAAAACTTTACGAAGTGTGGGAAGAAGGTTTGAACGGTAAAAAGAAAAATCCAACTCGGATAGAATATTATGACAAAAATAATTTAAGTTACACTTCCAAGCAATTGGATTTATACGATTTCAGCACAACGGGGGATTTTAACGGTGACGGAAAAACGGATGTAATTACTTTTCAAAGGGAATTAATTGGCTCGAATATTAGAATTAAAAAAATTAAAATAATCATTGACGGGAATAACGGAAATACAATTGAAAAAACTTTTGATCCCAATCTAACTACTGCTCCGGTTTATTCTTACAAAAATAACATCTATAACAATAATAATTTTTTCAGAAGTTCCGATTTTGACGGTGACGGTAAAGACGAAATAGTATTGTTTCACTTGACACCGCACGGAGACGATACATTACTTTATTCTTTGGATTTTTGGGGTATTAATGACAACAATCAACCGGTATTGGAAAAATCGTATGTGTTACCTCATTTTGTGAGTGGTAATTATGTTTATAATGTCTGGGAATCAAAGAATAACAGTGTTAAAGTAGGAGATTTTGACGGTGACGGAATTTTGGATATTTTTTTAATCCTCAACAATATAAACAGCAGCGGACAGAATGCGGTTAACGAATATCGCATGATACTGTTCTTCCCCGTTAAAATTTACAATGAAGAAGATGTTCCTTACAGGTTTAGTGGGTATAAAAATACTCCTCTAATAGAAGCATACCAGGAAGACAGGGATATTCTTGTAAGGGATTTTAACGGTGACGGCAAGAGCGATTTTATGGTGTTGTACAAAAATCCCGTTCCTCTGGATAACACGCAAGATGGTGCTTACAATGTTGTTAATCACCCAGCAAATCTATCCCCGGGGAGAACAAAAATTTTTAGATTGGATTTTACGATAGATAATGAACAGTTTTTTTATACAACAATGATTCATAATAGCAATTTTGTTTCTTATTCGTATCTAAGTTGGGGAAACGAATTTCCAAGGATTATTGCAATCGGAGACTTCAACGGAGACGCAAGAACGGATTTAGTGGTGGAAAATAGCGATTCTTTAGCCACGGTTTATTATCTTAAACAAAATACTTTTGTGGCAGGAAAAAGTTTTGACATGCACTCTACAAATTACTATTATTATGATGCCGCACAATCAAATAATCCATCTGGTACCGGTGATATTTACATGAAAAAATTACCTCCCACTTTAATTCCGGTAAATTTGAACGGGGATGACAAGAGTGATATAATTATATTGTACAAAATACAACAAAAACTTATTAGTAATATTGTAGGGGGAATAGGATATTTGTCGCAGGGCATAGAAACGGATATATATATTTCCAACGGGAAAGAATTTTATTTTGCAGATACAATTTTTAATCCGGCAATAGATTGGTCTGAAGAAATAAACACTTTAGTTTCGGATTTTGACGGTGATTTAAAACAAGAATTGTGGGTAGGAAACTATGTATTTAAAACAGAGCATCCTTTTTGTTACCCTTTCCTCGTTCACAAAATAATAAACGGACGGGGATACAAGGACGAATTTGAATATACCACAACTGCCAACCCGCAAGTGTATTCAAACGCTGATTACCAGTATCCCGAAATAAATTCAAAGTTTACATATCCGGTGCGCGTGGTAAAATCTCACGCATTTTCTAATCCGAACGGGGGCATGAATACCGACTCGTATTTTTATTATGCTTTGAAGTTTGACAGGGAAAGAAAACAACCGCTCGGATTTTTTGCCGTGGAAAAAACATCGGATTATTTACACCGCAAAACTGTTGTGCACAACAGTTTTATTCCGGACAAACACATCATGCTTCCGAAAGATTCAAAGGTAATAAACATTTACAACAATCAAGAACTTTTGAAATCAATAAACTATTACACATTTTTGTATGAACCGGATTCGTCTTGCTACAAAATATTGCCGCAAAAAAACATATCCCAAAACCTGCTTACCGGTGTAACTTCCACTACCAACAATACATTTGACGACTATGGCAACATAATACAAACCCGAACGGTACTAAACGATGGGGATATAACGGAAACAACTTTTGAATACGATGACCCCACCGGATACGGAATACCATCCTACCCTGTAAAAACCACTCAAACATTCACAACTCCCGGACAAGAATCTTATTCATTCTCCAAGCAATTTTCTTATGATAATCACGGTCATACCGTATCGGTAAAAAATCTTAAAACAAATACAACGGTTCTATTTTCCGACTATGATGCTTACGGCAATTTCAAAAAGAAAAAAACAATATACGACGACGGTACAACACTTACCGAAACATTTAACTACGACACCAAAGGACGGTTTATTACCCGATATACCGATGTGTTTGGAAATCAAACAACTTATGAATACAATCAAGCCAAAGGAGTGCTTACTTCCGAAACCGATTTTATAGGTAACACAACTTCATATTCCTATGATGAATTCCTTGCCCCAAAACAAACCGTTTATCCTACGGGATTGAAAAAGGAAATTACCCGTTCAATGGATGGGAGCGGAAAGATTACCGTGAGCACCACCACTACATCATCCGGTGAAGTTGTAGATTATGTATCCACCAAATACAAAATTACCGGGCAACCTGTTAATGTATCCGATTTTAATTTACACAAAACATATTCTTACTATGATAACGGAAAAATCAATGAAACCGAAACACATGGCAACGGTAATCAAATGCATATAACATCAACTTATCAATATTATTACGACGGAAGAGTAAAAAGCATTGATATAAACGGAAATGTTTCGCAATATTCATATTACGGAAATACGGTAACCGTAACCGATCCCGCCGGATTAACATATACAAAAGAATATTACGCCAACGGGAAATTGAAAAATTCAATATTCCCCGAAGGAAACACTTTGCACTTTGTGTACAACTCCGCCGGAAGTCCCGTACAAATAACCGCTAACGGTATCCAAACTTATATGCAATATGATTCGCTGGGAAATAATACTCTCCTTGACGACCCCGATGCAGGACAAACCCGTTATGAATACGACCTCAAAGGTAATCTGATTTTACAAACAAATGCCAATAACCACCAACAACATAACGAATACGACCAATACGGCAGAATAATAACCGAACACTTGCCCGAAGGGGATATAACATACGAATATTACAATTCGGGACCGGGTAAAGACAAACTGAAAAAAATAACCGGATACAACGGGTGGTTTAC
>JALTDM010000287.1 GCA_027074135.1 Bacteroidales bacterium | reverse complement strand
GGCAAGAAAAAAACAACCGGTAAAAGAATTCAATATTACGGTGGTTCTACATCGGGAGATGAAGTTGTAACCAAAATGTCACCCAGAAAAGGTAAATTTACTCTCACCTACAATACACTTGCCGACAACATAGTATTTAAACTTCTGAAGAGTAAAAAAACAATGAGGGTACTTATGGACCCTAAATATATCTTTGCCGGTGTGGCAGCACGCCTTGACGAACCCAAAAAGAAAGTGTATGTTTCAATTGTAGTTGGTAATTACGATTCATTTAATGGTGGTATAACCAGACGCGAAGAACTTGATTTACCATATACTACCAAAAGATACGGATTGAAACCGCCTGACAAAAAAATATGCAGGAAGCTAAAACGTGTAAAAGGATTGTATAAACTGCAACAATCACTTGTTGTAAAAGGCAATAAGATTTATCTCGATTACCCCGATATGAAAAAATTCAAAAAAATCATAAAAGCGGGAACTAAAGATGGTTTGGCAGTCGACATTGTACAAAGAGCACAATTTGACTGCTCGGGAGATAACATTGTTGACAATTCAAGAGTAAACAGAGGTATAATGACAAAACGCCTGTGGGCAAACAAAATTTATAAAAAGAACTTGTATGAAGGAAAAGCACGGAAGAAAAAAATAAAAGTTTTATTGGGAGAAATACCTCAAGAATTAGACGGAGATTATGAATTAAATTTAATGATAATTAAAGAAAAGCACGTTTGTCGCGAAATACAACCCGTTGCCAAAATAGAAGGTGATGTTGAATACCAAAAACAATTGGAATGGCTGGCAGACACAATATTTGGAGATTCTATAAAACCATATAAAGTAACACCCGAAGAAAAAGTTTTAACATTCAAAATACCTTTTGAAAAAGGTAAATATGAATACAAACCGGAAGACATTGAACCTTTCATTCAGAAACTTAACGAACCCGATTTTATAGTAAAAGAAATCAAAATATATGCTTATTCTTCAATAGAAGGTAGCGATAATATCAACTTGAAACTTCAAAAGAAGCGTGCCGAAAGTATATTGGAAGCAATTAAATCACGACAAAAACAAAAAATAAAACCACAAATTATAACAGATTACAGTTGGAAAGATTTTGTAAATGATTTACAAGGTACTGAATACGAAAATCTAACCCAAATGAGCTTAAAAGAAGCTCAAAAATATATTCGTGACCACAGGCTTGCAAAAAAACTGGAACCTTGGCTTCAAAAAGAACGATACGCACTAATTGAAATGCATATAATATATGATGTATCAACACCGCAAAAAGAAGAAAAATATGTGGTAAGCCGCTTTAATCTGGCAATAGAAAATATGGATAAAGTTAAAGCTCTAGCCATTCAAAAGTACATATTCAAAAATGTAGTAAGCGGTCGCTATGATTCACTTGCAGTAATCCAACAAAACATACCCGAAAAACCTGCTTTTGCAGGCTTGCTTATGAACAAACTATGGTTACTAAAATATATTAGGGATGATGAAATTGATGAAAAATATTGTAAAAAAGTTGATTTACTCCACAAATTAGATCCACAAAACTTTTATATAAAATATAATTACCTGTATTGCAACGTTCTGCACAAAAATCTGGCAAATGAAGATACAATAGATTGGTTGCAAAACCAAATAGATTCCCTATACGCCAAGCCTATTACAAAGAAAACGGTAGATGCTTTGAACCTGGAGTTCAGAATG
>JALTDM010000286.1 GCA_027074135.1 Bacteroidales bacterium | reverse complement strand
CATTATTTGAAGTAAAGGATAAGAATGGAGACCCTGTATTTGTAGTATATCCCGATAGTGTACATGTATTTTTGCCCCTTGATAGTAATAAAGCAATAGGCAGTAGAGGCGGTTTTGCGGTAAGCGGTAGGGTAAATATGAAAGGAGCGGGTAGGCCTTATTTGTATGTTACCTCAGACAGTACGCGGATATATTTTGAGGAAGATAATTCAAAAGCGATAGGCAGTAGAGGAGGTTTTGCGGTAAGCGGCAGGGTAAATATGAAGTCAGGATCAGAGAATGATTATTTTGCAGTATGTCCTAGTGACAGTGTAGGAATAATCAATCCGAGTGAGCCGCGAGTTTATTGGTATCCTAATAAGGAAGCCTTTTTGACAGGTAGGGTATTGATAGAGAGTCCCGATAGTGTAGGTACTAACTCATTTGTAACGGGATTTGAAAGTAAAGCTATCGGAAATTACTCTCAAGCCTTGGGGTATAGAGCTGTGGCAAGAGGTAATTATTCTATGGCTATAGGAGATAGTGCTTTATCTGATGGTGATTACAGTTTTGCACTTGGTGGTCCGGGAATGGTTTTTAATCCTCATACATGGCAATATGTTCATGCTTCTGCTCCTAAAGCTTTATCCGGTTATTCTTATGTATTCGGAATGGGTTCTGTTGCATCTGATAGTGGAGCAGTTGCTATTGGTACTATTGATACTGCAAGTGGAATGAACTCACTAGCAACAGGATATGGATGTATTTCTGATGGATGGACATCTACTACTTTTGGTTTTAATTGTCAAGCTTTAGGAGACTATTCTTTAGCAGCTGGTTCATATTCGATAGCAACAGGAGATAATTGTGTTGCCATAGGAGATGATGTTAAAGCAGAAGGTTCTTTTTCTTTTGCTTTGGGTTTTGATGTGAAAGCAAATGGGGATGGATCTATTGCTTTAGGTTCTCAATCTGCAGCAATTCCAGGAGGATATTATAATAGCTCTGTTGCAATAGGAGAATTAGATACAGCAAAAGGACAAAGTTCTTTTGCTATAGGAACAGAATGTTATGCAAAAGGAGGATATTCCATAGCTATGGGATATAGAACTAGATCAGAGGGAATAGGGTCTTTTTCTATAGGTAAAGAAACTAGAGCAAATGGTAATTATTCAAATGCGATGGGATATGGTACAAATGCTAATGGTGATGTTTCTATAGCAATGGGCTATTATACAACTGCAATGGGAACTGCTTCTATGGCAATGGGTGCTAATACTGAAGCTGCGGGAAATTATTCTACTGCAATGGGACATTCCACAGAATCGATTGGAGATTATTCTACTGTAATGGGTGAAAGTACAAAAGCAGTCGGTAATTATTCTATTGCAATGGGTTATATTACAAAAGCAGTAGGAGATTACTCAACTGCTTTAGGATATGGGACGACAGCAAAATCATATATAGAAACTGTTATTGGTCGTTTTAATGATACTACAGTGTCGACTAATAGTACTTCTTGGATAGATACAGATCCAATATTTGTTATAGGGAATGGAACGTGGTCCGCACCACATAATGCAGTTACAGTTCTTAAGAATGGCAAGGTAGGTATTAGTGAAGCTAATCCACATGAACTTTTAGAAGTTGCAGGGAATGGTAGAGCATTTTTTGGTGATGGAGGAGGTAATTCAAGAAAAGGGTTATTAATTGATGGGGTGGAATCTTTTAGTGGTAATAGTGCTGCAAGATTAGAATCATATGATTATGGTAGTAGTAGCGGTATTAACTTGGTAATAAATACTGTTGGATATGGAAATGTCGGTATTAAAACAGAGAATCCTTATACTTCTTTGGATGTAAACGGTCTTATCCGTGCACAAGGAAGTGATTGGCCAACACAAGGAGCTGGATTAGAGTTAGCTTATTATAATAATAAGAGTTATATACAGTCTTATGATAGGGATAATGGTTCTTGGCGGGATTTAATATTAGGTGCAGCAGATGTTTATCCGCATGGAGATAATGTTTCTAACCTGGGTACTTCTGGTTCTAGATGGATAGCTGTTTATGCAACAAATGGAGTTATACAAACATCAGATAAAAGACTAAAAAAGGATATTAAAGATTTACAATATGGATTAAATACTGTTTTAAAATTACATCCTGTTTCTTTTGAATGGAAAGATAAATCTATAAAAGGTGAAAATTTGGGACTTATTGCACAAGAGGTACAAAAGATTGTTCCCGAAGTTGTTTATATTGGAAAAGACAAAAATAAAACATTAGGCATTCAATATACAGGATTAGTTCCTGTTTTGATTAAGGCGATACAAGAACAACAAAAAGAAATAGATAGATTAAATATGGAAAATACTGAATTAAAATCAAAAGTAGAAGAAATAGATAATTTAAAGGCAGAAGTAGAAAAATTAAAACAAACAATAGGAAGTGTCAGAAAATAATCATAAAATTAGTAATCAATAAAAATTATAAATTATGAAAAAGTTAATTTTAATTCTCACATTACTTCCTGTTTTTGCAATGGCACAGCCAGATGTTATTGCTTCGGGAGGGGGGTATGATGAATCATCAAGCGTAAAAATGAGCTATACAATAGGACAAACTGTAACAGCAACTGTTTCAGGCAATAGTGCTATTGTCACACAAGGGTTTCAGCAACCTGAATACGTTATTGTTAAGGTTGACGAAACGGGGACTGATATAGAACTGAATATTTATCCAAACCCGACATTTGGGGATGTAACTTTGGATTTTACCAAGATGCCCAAGAGTGATGTTGCTATTTATTTGTATAATGATGCAGGAAAAGTTTTTGTGAACGATAAAATAAATAGTACTCATTACTCATTAAAAATGGGAAATTATCCTGCCGGAATTTATTTCTTGAAAGTAACTTCTAAAAATTCCGAGAAAACTTATAAAATTATAAAGAAATAATTTTATATTAAGGGTGCCTTATCTGGCACCTTTATTTTTTAACCTATTTATCAGTTCTCCAAAATATACTTTAAGTTCAATATTGTAAATAATGGAAGTAAAACTTTTGGTTAGATATAAATCTCCAAAATATGAAAGTCTGTATCCAACACCTCCTCCTATCCCAATTAAGCTAAATGGCTTATATATCAGTGTCGTTGATGCTTCGTATGTGATACCCGGATGCGTGTTTGTTACTTTTGTTTTATTCTGTTCATGATAATTATAGTTGCTTAAAGAAAGACTTAAATTTATCGGTAGGTTTATCTCCCAATGTTTATTTTTGAAATATGAATATTCAAAATGAATACCTCCAAACCACATTTGCAATGTTCCCAATGCAATATTCCCTGTTTGTGTTAAAATGTTTTTATAAACTTTTGAAGTCACTTTGCCTATTGTCAAAGCAAATTTCACACGCTTTGAGTATGACAATCCCAGCAAAATTGCGGATACGGCGGCTGTATGGTTTTGAACAAATGATCCTCGATTGTTGAATTGGAAAAAGAATTTGGGTTTTGATTCCGACATAAAATATTTTATACTGTCAATTACTTGTGGTTTTGCTGATAATGCAATGAAAATAAATAAAATAAAAAGTCGGATTTTTTTCACCTTTTATCCAACAATTTTTGATATAACACCTTAACCAAATATGCAGCGTTATCCCATATTAAATTAATAACTTCTTGCTTACCGTATTTTTTGAACAATTTCCTAATGCCGTCATAATGTAGCAGTGCATATATTGAGTCTGCCATTGCATCCACATCCCAAAAATCTATTTTTATGGCATGATTTAAAACTTCAGACACTCCTGATTGTTTCGAAATGATTACCGGAACATCGGTTTGCATTGCTTCCAACGGTGCAATGCCGAAAGGCTCAGATACAGAGGGCATCACATATACATCACTCATTGCATACATTTTATAAACCTCGTTTCCTTTAAGGAATCCTGTGAAATGAAATTTATCTCCCATCCTTAATTCGGCAACTCGTTTTACAATCCTGTTTAACATATCTCCACTACCCGCCATGACAAAATGAACATCTTTAGTCTTTTGTGAAACTTTGTATGCGGCTTCTACGAAATAATCCGGTCCTTTTTGAAATGTAATTCTGCCCAAAAATGTTACTATTTTATAAGGCAAATTTTTCTTTACGTTGAAGTGTTCTGTATTGGCAATAGGTTCTACACCATTGTGTACCGTGAAAACTTTGTCAGGATTTATTTCGTACTTTGAAATTACTATATTGCGGGTGTAATTACTAACCGTTATCACTAAATCGGCTTCTTCCATTCCTTGCTTTTCGAGGTTATAAACTTCCTTGTTTATATTTTCGCCGCTTCGGTCAAATTCTGTAGCGTGGACGTGAACAACAAGTTTCTTACCGCTCACTCTTTTTGCGGCAATACCTGCTGGATAAGTCAGCCAATCGTGTGCGTGAATTATATCAAATTCATTCTGTTGAGCCAAAACTCCGGCAATTATTGCATACCGTGCAACTTCCTCAAAAATATTTGGTCCGTATTTGCCTGAAAATTTGAATTTTGTCGAAAATATATTTTCTGAAACTTCAACATCCTTCAACTTGTATTCTTCAAGAAACCTTTTGTATTCTTCGGGTGAAAGATACGGTACAAGTGACGAAGAAACTTCAATGTAAGTGAGTTTATCGAAAATCTTTTTGATTCTTTTATCTGTAACTTCAACAGGAATATCTTCAGCCCCAACGATTCTCATAAAACTTTGGTCTTCTTCGCCAAATAATTTAGGCACTACAAAAATCACATCCACACCTTGTTTGGTCAAACTCTTTGTAAGTCCGTAACAAGCCGTACCCAATCCTCCGGTAATATGAGGCGGGAATTCCCACCCGAACATCAAAACTTTCATCTGCTAAGTGGTTTTAGGTGTTTGTAATAATTGATAAGTTTTTTCATTCTTCTGAGTTCTGCAATACTCCACGCTTGTGATATAGCTCCTCTCGGAGCGTGAGGTGGATCGCCGTCAAATATTTCGTTAATTGTTCCGATACCTGCGTGTTGCAATTCGGGTTCAAAACCTTTGTACAACTTTTCTATAAAAAAAACTCCGCTTTTTCCATGTATTCTTAAGTATGCCTCAGCAAAGTGACCGAGCAACCATACCCAAACCGTACCTTGGTGATAAGATGCATCTCTTTGCTTTTGGTCTCCTTCGTATTTAGGTTTGTAATCGGGATGTCGCGGCGATAAAGTTCTTAATCCTCTTGGTGTCAACAATTCTTTTTCTATCAGATTCAGCACTTCCAATTTAATATCGTCTTCAATGGGTGAATATGGTACAGAGGCTGCAATGATTTGATTAGGACGTATTGACCAGTCGGCTTTGTCGCCGTCGTGATAATCTGCCAAATAGCCTTTTGACTTGTTCCAGAAAATAGACTTGAAAGATGATTTTACTTTTTCGGGCAGGTCTTTTATTTTATTGTAAAAAGTCAGGTCTTTATTTTTTTGTGCTGCTTCTGCAGCAAACATTAAAGCATTATACCACAGAGCATTGATTTCTACGGCATATCCTGTTCTTGGCGTAACAGGTTTCCCGTCAACTATGGCATCCATCCATGTAAGGGCAAGTCCGTATTTGCCTTGCCATATCAAGCCGTTGTTATGCATTTTTATGTTAAATTCCGTGCCTTTGATGTAACCGTTTATTACTTTTTTGATTTTTGTTTTGTACCTGTTCCATACGTGTTTTGTGGTGCGTTGAGCAATGGCAAGTTGCTGAACAGCCCAAATAAACCAAAGAGAAGCATCTGCGGAATTGAAAGAAGCATTGTTGCCTGTTTCGGTATTTGCAAACAAAGGTCCGTTCATCCTTTCTGTCATATAATCAAGCACGGAGTAATATTTGTTAAAATCCTTTTCGGGCAACAAAAGTCCGGGTAGTGAAATAAAAGTATCCCTGCCCCAAGTGTTTGCAAACCAATGGTAGCCGGCATTTATGCGGTATTTGTTCCCAGTCTTTACAACAAACTGATTAGCAGCGTCTTTTAGGCAATTTTCATAATTTGAAAGC
>JALTDM010000285.1 GCA_027074135.1 Bacteroidales bacterium | reverse complement strand
TCACACGGTTGAAATAGTGCTTGTCAAAGCAAATCACAGGCTTGTCGCACAAGTAATTTTTTTTAATTGTAATGTTGTCTTCGTTTTCAAATAGTGAAATTATTTTGTCAAGGTGTGCTTTTACATCAACTTCTTCTTTTTTGATTTGCGGCGTTTTGGCAAAGTTCGAAAACTCATTGGTAATGAATGTTATGGTATCAATTTGTTCAATGATGGTAGACGCTATTTTGTTAATAAAGTTTTTCAGATCTTCGCCGCTGTAGTTTTGCCACGATTGCTGCAAATATTGTATACTTAACTTCATAGGTGTCAGTGGATTTTTTATGTCGTGAGCCACTTGTCTCGCCATATCACGCCAAGCACTTTCGCGTTCGGTTTGTGCCAGCAATTCGGCACTTTCTTCCAGTTTGTCTATCATGCGGTTATATTCTTCCACCAGTTCGCCGATTTCGTCAGATTTGTTTATGCTTATCTTTTTGTTTTTATTTCCCAAGCGGACTTCTTGGAGGTGTTTTCTTATCAAAGTAAGAGGCACGGTAATTTTTTCTGCCAACAGCAATGTAAGTAAAAAAGAGAGTATGCTTAAAAAGACAAAAATATTTACTACGGATGTAATGGTTGCAACAAGTTGTTTAGTCATTTCTGTTTGTTTGGTGAAATAAGGCAAGTTGATATACCTCACGGGTTCATAGTTTTTGTCCAGCATTGGAGAATAAACGGAAAGGAAGCCTAGTTTGCCGATGTGCTCGGTTTTCATGTAACGCGAAAATTTCAGGTTGTGCAAGTAAAAATATGCTTCTGGATTTATCAAAGGTGCTTGTATGTTTTTTTCAAAAATTACCGGTATGCTTGTGGCTATCAAATGACCTGATTTGCTGTACAGATGTATGTCTGTGTAAAAGACTTCCGAAAGTTTATACAAAAAGTTGGTTAGTTGTTCGTTGTCAGTATCGGAGTGAAAGTTTTTTCCCGAAAGCTCCGTAACTACCGATTCCAGTTTTTCTTCAAGGTTTTGTCTGTGCGATTTGTTAAAATTATTTTTGGTAATCCAAATTACAATAGAAGCCACTACAAAAAAGAAAATCAGTAATATTCCGAATAGTGAATATTGAATTTGATTGCGAAGGCTATTTCTTATTTTGGGGATTTTATTTTTACTGACGAAAGCAATTGTCCAAAACATCATTGCAATTATAAAAATGTATGAAAATTGTTGAAGGAAGTCCCAAATTCCTTTGTGCGGCCTACTCAAAATAAAGATTGAGTTTTCTCCCGAAAAGTAAATCAAATGGTCATATCCGTTAAAAGAGACATAAGAAAAATTGTTTGCTTTTGAAAAAAGTTTGTCTGTAAGCGGATAGGCAAATTTACCGTATTGCGAATATAATTTACCGTTTTTGTACTTGGCATAGCAATAGTCTTGCAAGTGATTGTCCTTGTTTACTTTATAGTCCAGCATCAATTCAGGGTAACCTTGCCTTACCGATACAAGTTTTGAATCGATTTCAACAAAGATTCGCCATCCTTGTTTTGGCTTCAATACAAGTAAATAACTTATCCTGCCGTTGTTGTTGTTTAAAAAGTAAAGTCCTTTTGTGCCGGTTTCGGTGCCGTATTTATCCAACAGTTTGAAGAAATAGGAAAAGCAATTTTCTATTTTGTTCTCGTCCATTATTTCCAGGTTGCAATCAGGCGTGCAAATAGTTACCTGTACATCGTAATTGTTCC
>JALTDM010000284.1 GCA_027074135.1 Bacteroidales bacterium | reverse complement strand
TCAACCAATAATACGGTATTCAGGTACAAAAGGGAAATAGGGAAGCAATCTTATGTTGGCGGAATATTTACAAATAAACTTGCCAATAAATACTCCGGTCAAACGATAGGCTTAGATGCGGCTTATATTACATCATCATTTATGAAAAATAAAAACCTTGTTTTATCAGGTAAGGTAACTACAACCACAAAAGACTTTTCATTACAGAAAAATGCGCTTTCTTATTATTTTTACGCAGATTATCCTAATGACCTGATTGACAACTATATGGCAATAGGAAGCATGCAAAAAAATTTTAACCCTGAATTGGGATACATCAGGAGAACAAATTATGATTCATATGCTTGGTTTTTCAGGATAATGCCGAGAGTGTTGCAAAAATACGGAGTAAAAAGATTGCTCTTAAAGCCGTGGGGATTTATTGCATACTTTACTCATACAACAGGTGAGCTTGAAACTTTTTATAATGAAACCAGACCGCTTGGAGCAGTTTTTAAGTCGGGAGAAAGGTTTGAAATAAATTTCATACAAAATTACGACCGCACGGACTATGATTTTGCTCTCAGTGAAGATGTAGCCGTACCTGCCGGAAAATATATGATGTATTCTTATGAATTTCAGTTTGAAACATTCAAGGCAAGACCTGTATGGGCAGAATTGCTATACAACACCGGTGATTTCTATGGCGGCCACAAAAACACATTTGAAAGCTCAGTGGGTATAAATGTCAATAAACACCTAAATCTGCAAGAAGAATACACCTACAATTATGTGAAACTGCCGCAGGGAAGCGTAATTACACACGAAATTGCTTCATATCTGAATTTTGCGTTCAATACCAAGCTGAATTTATCAGTTTTTGCCCAATACAACAGTCTGGAAGAAATTATGCTGTACAACATCAGACTACACTGGATACCTAAGATAGGATCAGACTTTTATTTCGTTTACAACATAGGATATAACGAGCCTATCCACCAAATAGAATACCTTAAACCTCAAACAACTACAGGGGTAGCAAAACTTGTTTACAGAATTACTTTTTAATCATTTAGAAATTCATTTTTATCAAAAAAACATAAAGCAATCTGACACAAAATCACATATCAAAATAAAAAAATATTATATTTACATATCAAAACGTGGGATACACGAGTAGAAAAACAGATAAATTCTTTCCTTAAAATTACTAAAAAAATAATATCAGACAAAAAATATGATAAGATTATTCTTGACATCAGATCAAACAAAGGAGGGAACTCTACATTTGCCTTCAAGCTTTTATCATATCTACTTCCAAAAAACACAAAAATCCCATCATCTTACATCCAATACAGAAAAAGTCAGAAAGACCCAAATGTCCTTACCAAACCAAAACTTCATTATGTAAAGTCTCATACTAAAATTCATTTCAATGGAAAAATTGCTTGTCTTATTGGGCGCGATTGTGCAAGTAGTACAGAAATGTTAATAATGGCTTTAGAAAACCATCCTAATTGCACATTGATTGGGACACAAACAAAGGGCACTTCTGGAAACCCTAAATTATTCACGCACAAAACAGGAATCTCTTACAAAATTCCATCATGGATACAAATAAGGTCAAACGGCAAACCTTTAGAAGGAATAGGAATTCCTCCTGATATTAAAATTCCTGCGAGGGAGTCCATAATTAATAAAAAAGACAAAGTTATCGAACGAGCAATAAGCGAATTCATAACATATTAAG
>JALTDM010000283.1 GCA_027074135.1 Bacteroidales bacterium | reverse complement strand
AGTTGTCTGTTTTACCGTTCTACCGTTTATGTCAAGTATTTCCAGGGTGCTGCCTGTCAGGTCTTTGCTGCAGCGGACTGTTACTGTACCGGTGGCAGGGTTGGGGTAGATGATTATTTGACCATCATCAGGCATTTTTACAAGGGGGTTTTTTATTACACCTTCCACTTTGTCTATTTTGGCAATGAAAATGTCTTCGTCGTTGGTTTGTAATGTTACATTATCGCCAAAATTAAGTGTATTTCTGAAATTTCCCACTACATAACATTGTCCGTCAGAAGTTGCCGAAACATCATATGCCTCTGCCTGTCCTGAGTGTGCAACACCTATACAAGTGCCATTAGAGTCAAATGCAGCAACAAAGAAATCCGATATTGTATCGGTTGCTTTAATGTTGTATGTTCCTATAAATAGACTATCGGAAAAATAACCTGATAAATAAATAGTACCATTACTATCAACTGAGCATCCTCTAAGTCTGGCATCTCCTGTTGAGTAAATTTTTTTTACCCATTTTAAATTTCCGTTTTTATCATATTTTACAAAATAGAAATTGCTAGAAGAATTTCCATAAATTGTATCCCCTTCAAATATACTGTAATAAAAGAATAAAGCGGAAAAATAACTATTACCATTACAATCAACAGTGAGATCCCCAAATAAAGAATTTAATCCTATACGTGTAGCCCATTTTAAATTTCCAGAAGTATCTAATTTAGCTAATATATTTGGTGAAACTCCTGTAATCAAAACTGTGTCAATATAAGTGGAATCTCCACTTTTTTGTCCAGCTATAATTAGGTTATTATTGAAAATTTTTAGGTTATTAGGAAGTCCTCCTGTTCCATCTGAATCACTAGCATTTATAAATATATTTTTAGCCCATAGACAATTTCCGTCATCATCATATTTCGCAAGGAAACTACCTTTAGGTATTGTTATTGAATCAAATGTTGCTATATTAGCTGTTGTACCAGTAATAAAAATGCTTCCTAAAGGTAAGGTTGTCACAGCTAATCCATAATCATCACCTGAACTACCCGCACTTTTAGCCCAAATACAATTACCATTCAAATCAAATTTAGCTAGAAAAATTTGTCTATCATCATATCCATTTGCTTCAAGAACAAATGTATCAATTGAACAATTTCCTATAAAATAACCTGTTAAATAAACTGAATTTGTAGTGGAATTAAATGTTATTTCACTTGGATATTCGAATTTAACATCTGATTCACTTGGAGTAAAAGGGCCTCCGAAAACCTTTACCCAAATTTCATTACCGTTTGCATCATATTTTGCGAGAAAAATGTCATTGAAACCATTTACTTGGAAAGTGTCAGTTTGAAAATAGGCAGTAGGGTACAATACTATTCCCGTTACATATATATTCCCCTCTGAATCTTGACAAACAGAAATAGCTGCATCATCACTGCTTTGGCTTCCGTCTTTTACTGCCCATTGCCAATGTTGTGAATAGCTGTGTAAATAAACTATTATTAACAAAATAGTAAAAAATATTTTTTTCATAATTGTATGATTTTATGGTTGTTGCTTAATTTTTGCATTATTGAAATCATATTCGCTACAGCCGGGTTGTTCGGGAGATATGAATATATGTGTATTGCTGCCTGCTTTTGCGTGAAAACCCGGCAAAAGCCGGACTTCCCTTGCCGATTTGAATTCGGCATTGCCTCCGGGTTCTACTACAGTGTTAGAAACAGTTAGCG
>JALTDM010000282.1 GCA_027074135.1 Bacteroidales bacterium | reverse complement strand
CGTAGGATATGCTTATGATTATATGCTTAGTGATATAGCTAACTATAGCAATGGGTCGCATGAACTTATGGTAGTGTTCTTCCTCGGTAACGGAAAAGGTGCGACTAAATTATAAAAACTAAAATTAGTAAAGTTTAAAAAGGCTGCCTCATTCGGGGTAGCCTTTTTCATTTATTGCAGATTGGCTTTTTTTGGTTAATTTTGTCTGCAAATGATTGATTATGTTATACCCTCTAAAATTCAAACCTCAATATAAAGTCAAAGTTTGGGGGAATTCCCGAATAAGAGAAAAATTGAACAGGCAAGATGCACCAGACAAGTGTGGCGAATCGTGGGAAATTTCCGCTTTGGAAGGTGATGTTTCTGTTGTTACAAACGGATTTCTTGCAGGAAACAATTTGCAAGAAATTATTGAAGTTTATATGGACGACATTGTTGGGAAAACTGTTTTTGATAAATTCGGCATAGAATTTCCTTTGCTTATAAAGTTTCTTGATGCCAACGAACAACTATCCATACAAGTACACCCCAATGACGAAATGGCAAAAGAAAAGCACCATGCATACGGCAAAACGGAAATGTGGTATGTGCTGGATGCAGACCCTTCCGCAGAAATAATTATGGGCTTTAACCGCAAAGTTGAAAGGGAAGAATTTGAAAAAAAACTTGCCACAAACGATTTTTTGGAATTGTTGAATGTTGAGAAGAACTTGAAACGCGGCGATGTGTTTTACATTCCTGCCGGGAGAATACATTCATTGAGAAAAGGGCTTTTGGTTGCCGAAATACAACAGACTTCCGATATCACATACAGGCTTTACGATTGGGATAGAGTAGGTTTGGACGGTAATCCGAGAGAATTACACACAGAGCTAGCAGTTGAAGCTATAGATTATTCATTTTTTTCATCGTACAAAACAGATTACACCAAAGAACCAGACAAAGAAAACAAAGTGGTAAACTCCAAATATTTCTCCGTAAACTACCTGAACCTAACCAAACCGTTTTTGCGGGATTTCAACGAATACGACACTTTTGTGATTTATATGGCAATAGACAAAGGTTTTTCCATTGAATACAACGGAGAAAGCACAAATGTGAAGAAAGGTGAAACAGTATTGGTTCCCGCTGCCATACCGATGTTTAGTTTAGTACCCGAAGACCGACAAACAGAAGTGCTGGAGATTTTCATCAACAACAAAAAAACAGACAAAAATGAAAATTAACAGCGCAGAATACAAAATAAGTTTCAGCAAGCCTGAAGATTTACCAGACAGCAAAATCCCCGAATTTGCCTTTATAGGCAGGTCAAATGTAGGTAAATCGTCTCTTTTGAACTTCCTTACAGGCAAGAAACAACTTGCCAAAACTTCATCAAAACCCGGTAAAACAAGAGCATTCAGCTTATTCCTAATAAACGAAAAAATTCACTTTATTGATTTGCCGGGATACGGCTATGCAAAATTCAGCCGCGAAGAAAGAAAAAAGTGGGAACAAAGAATCGCAAAATATTTTACTACCCGCAAACAATTGGCAGAAGTTTTTGTATTGGTTGACAGTAGCATACCGCCACAGCAATCCGACATAAATACCATAAACTTCCTTGGAGAAAATATGGTGCCTTGTGCCATTGTTTTCACTAAAACAGACAAAGCCAAACCAACCGTAAGGAAAAAGAACATTGAAAACTTTAAAAAGTTGCTGAAACAAACTTGGGAGGAATTACCGCCAACATTTAATGTTTCCGTTGTAAGAAAAACCGGCAAGGAAGAAATTTTACAACACATAGAAGAGGTGCTAAAGCAACTGGAAGCAGAATAAAATTTACCTTTGTGCCGAATTTTTTATCACATGAAGATTTTTTTTGACATACCTGTTTTTTATGCCGTTTTAATTTCGCTTGCCGTTGCTCTTTTTTATGCGGCACTACTCTACTACATAAAAGACCGTATCAATTCATATTTATCAAGAAATCAAAAAATTACAGCAGGGAGTTTGAGGTTTTTAGCAGTATTTATTTTAACAATGCTGTTTTTTTCGCCAAGAATCAAACATACAAAAGAAATAGAAAACGAACCTGTCATAATTTTTGCACAAGACAACAGCGAATCAATTATTTCGACCAAAGATTCAACTTATTTCAAGAACAATTACCAAAAACAAATTAAAGCCCTACTCAAAGAAATCAGCAAGGACAAAAATGCAATAGTTAAATTCATAACATTCGGCAATAAACCAGAAATAAAAGACAGTTTCGATTTTTCGGACAAGATAACAAATTTCGACAAACTCTTTAAGTTTGTCTCACAATCATTTAAGAATGAGAATATTAAACTAATGATTGTTGCTTCCGACGGGATAATGAACAATGGTGAAAACCCGCTATACAACGATTATCCGATAGATTTCAAAACTGACTTTTTGCTTTTGGGCGACACAACCGTTTATCCGGATATTGCTATAGAAAATGTTGAATACAACAATATAGTTTTACAAAACAGCATAACACCTGTCAGAATTACCGTTAAAGAAGACAAACTGAAAGATAACACGGCAACGGTAACAATATCGGAAAACGGCAAAACACTTGATAAAAAAACATTCCAAATAAAGAAGAACCACAGCGTAAAAACTCTAACATTCAAATTTGAACCGAAAACTAAAGGAATACACAGCTACACAATAGGAGTAAGCACATCTGCACAGGAAAAAACTAAACAAAACAACACCAAAACAATAAAAATCGATGTAATTGATGCCACACAGCAAATTTTAATTCTTGCCAATTCACCTCATCCGGACCTCGGAGCAATTATTTCTGCCCTGAACACAAACCTGAATTACAAAACAACACTTGCATATATTTCAGACTTTGACGGTAACATTGACAGCTACAACCTCGTGATTTTTCACAACTTGCCTTCACCAAACCACAAAATAACATCAATTTGGCAACAGTTGTCAAAACGAAACATTCCTGCATTGTTTATAACCGGCACACAAACGGATATTAAGTCGTTCAACTCCTTGAATTTACCCGTAAAAATCAAAGCAAGCAAAAACCTGTTTGAAGACACTTACCCGATAATTAACAACACTTTTCAATCATTCAACATAGATAACTCATCGGGAATAATTGATAAACTACCGCCACTAAAATCAATTTTCGGCGAATATTCCCTTCCCTCCGGTAGCGAAGTGCTTATGTATCAAAAAATCAAAAACATACAAACAGACAAACCGCTAATTGTTTTCGGACAGTCGGACAATGAAAAAACAGGCGTAATAACAGGCGAAAATATTTGGCGGTGGAGAATTTACGATAACCTTTACAACGGCAACAACGATTTTTTCAACTCTCTTGTAAACAACATTGCAAGCTATCTCGCAATAAAGGTCAAAAAACAAAACCTGAATATTTTTGTGGACAAACTTATTAAGCAATATGAACCTGTAATTTTTAATGCCCAGTTTTTCAATGAGATATACCAACCGATAAATAATCCCGATCTGAGCCTGGAAATTAAAAATATAAAAACGGGCAAAACACAAGGTTTTGTTTTTGACCGGACAGAAAATGGTTACAAACTTGAAATAGGAACATTACTCCCGGGAGACTACGAATATACAGCCACATTAGCATACAAGGGGAAAAAATACACGAAAAAAGGCGTTTTCTCCATTGAAAAAGTAAACCTAGAACAAATCAACACCACAGCCGATGCCGTTTTCTTAAAAAAACTCGCCCGTAAATTTGACGGCAACTTTTACTACGACCTGAAAACTTTAAGAGATTCTGTTTCCAATTATAATTTTTTGGTGCCGACATTGACATTCAAAACAACTACAAATCCGGTTACAAATTCAATTTGGTGGCTCATTGTCATAACAATTTTACTCAGTCTTGAGTGGTTGCTGAAAAAGCTGTGGGGCAGCATTTAGTTAGAGAGTAGCTAGTTATTTAGTTGTTAATTGTTAATATTTTTTGAAATGAATCAATTTAAGGATATCATTCAGCACAATGTCATTCCGAACAACGTCATTTTGAACTTGTTTCAAAATCTAAATGTTTCAGAATCTCCATCGTTTCAGGTTCTTCGGTATCTCTTTCGTTTCAGAATCTATTATTTTGCGGATTCATTATTTTAAAACACATAACCTATGAAACCCGAATACATCATCTGGATTTTAGTCTTGATAATACTTACGGAATTTGTATTTGAAACCATTCTTGACATATTAAACTTGAATTACAGGACTACCAACCTTCCCGAAGAATTACAAAACATATATGATAGCGACAAATACGAAAAATCAATCAAATACAAAAAGGAAGCCACAAAATTCAGTCTTATCAAATCAACCGTTATGACGACAGGAACAATTTTAATGCTCCTATTTGGAGGATTTGCTTGGCTCCATGATTTAGCGACCAAAATTATACAAGGAGAAATCGCCGTTTCCATGGTGTTTTTCGGGCTTATTTATCTGCTGGTGTTCATAGTAGAATTGCCGTTTTCTTATTATTCAACATTCGTAATTGAAGAAAAATACGGCTTTAACAAAACCACCCTTACTACATTCATTACCGACAAAATCAAATCATTGATACTCTCCGCAATAATAGGCGGACTTATTCTTTGGATAATATTGGAACTTTATATATCGTTTGGCAAAAACTTTTGGTGGTATTCTTGGATATCTGTTACCTTATTCTCATTATTTATGATAACATTCTATTCCGACCTAATAGTGCCGCTGTTCAACAAACAAGTGCCGCTCGAAGACGGAGAACTCAAAGACAAAATATTTGACCTTGCACGAAAAACAGGCTTTAATCTTGACAAAATTTACAAAATAGACGGCTCAAAAAGAAGCACAAAAGCCAATGCATATTTTGCGGGCTTGGGGTCACGCAAAAGAATTATATTATACGACACGCTTATTGAAACTATGACAATAGACGAAATTCTTGCAGTACTTGCCCACGAAATAGGACATTACAAGCACAAACACATTATTAAAGGCTTTATTTTCAGTACGCTAAACACGGGACTAATTTTATTCTTGTTTTCTATAATTTCCGAAAGCAAATTATTGTCGGAAGCACTTTTGCAACCACCATTCGGATACAAATCAACAGATATGGTTAATCACGCATACTTCCACCTCAACATAATTGTTTTCTCTGTGCTTTATTCGCCTGTTTCCACCATTACCGGAATTATTATGAATGTATTTTCAAGAAAAAATGAATACCAAGCCGACAACTTTGCAAAAAAACAAGAACTTGCTACCGAACTGATTTCGGCATTGAAAAAACTTGCAAAGGACAATCTGTCGAACCTAACACCACATCCGCTTTATGTAAAAGTTTACTACTCTCATCCTGATCTGTATTCAAGAATTAAAAATTTGAAAGGATAATATACATAGTCACAGGTATAATATTAAATTGAGATATTGAATTTTTTTTACCTTTGCACTTCAAAATAAAAACAGAAAACAATCGTTTTTTTATAAAGCCTGATTACAAAATACAATGTCCCGCGAAAACAGAAATTACCTCCATCGGCTTATCTACATATATTCATTGCTACTTGCTGCGGTATCTCTTCCTGTTTCAGAGTTCCTATTGAGCTTATCTCAGTTCTTTTTAGCTGCTAACTGGCTGACAGAAGGCGAATTTAAAAAAAAATGGGAAATTTTTAAAACCAACCGACCCGTTCAAATTTTCTTGTTGCTATTTGGTGCTCATTTCATTTGGTTGTTCAACACATCTAATTTTGCATACGCACTGCACGACCTAAAAATTAAACTCCCGCTACTTGTTTTTCCTATAATTATATCAACAACTGCACCTCTAACTCAAGTTGAATTAAAAAAAGTCTTCCGCTATTTCAACAATTCAGTCCTGATTGCTACTTTTATAATGTTTACATTATTTCTGCATTGTTGCGGCTTCCAATATGATAATGTAAAGCATATTTCTATTTTCATTTCACATATCCGTTTTTCTTTGATGCTTGTTTTGGCTATTTTCATTCAATTATATTATAT
>JALTDM010000281.1 GCA_027074135.1 Bacteroidales bacterium | reverse complement strand
CATAATAGGAGTAGATATGGGAAATTTTATAAAATTACACAAAGGAAGTTTTACTTACTCTGGCACAAAAAATACTTGACGAATATAAAGTTATATAAAAAAATATTTACATTACGTGTTGCCTTATTTAATGAGTTTGTTTTCTTAAATTACTTTTATGAACTTATAAAATACAATATAAAAATATGGAAATTCTTGATGGGAGCAGTTCCTGTAATTTTACGATACGCAGTTTATCTTATGCAGAGTTTTTTACTCCAGCGCGGAGCCGTCGGGCATAAGGTCTGAGGGTGGCATTTTTCCGCTGTCTTTTATCTTTTTCCTTGCGCAGTTTTCAAAATTGCCTTTGCAGTAATTTTTAATAACGGCTTCTCTTTGCTCCTCTGAAAGTTTTGGCTGCAAGGGGCACTTTTCAAACATCGGGCATACTTTTTCCATTTTCCACCTCCATAAAAAGTTTTTATAATTGTAGCACAATTTTGGAGAATTTTTGAAGTAGTTTTTTAAGCAGGTCTGCTAAGAGTCTTCTGAGATGTCTTTGTATAATTTATTCCACCGGCTAAATCGAATAATTAAAAATGCTATCAAGGAATAAGATAACAAAATGATATTTGCATCCTGAAAATAATACTTTGTATGAATTAGTGCCTCTGCAAGAAATATGATAATAAGATAAAAGTAGGAGTCCTTTAAAAATCTTTTAATTGGAGTGATTTTTGTTACAAAATTCCATACAAGTGCTAAAATGTAGAAAATAGATAATAGGAAGAAGTATATTGTTAATTGCTCTGGTTTTGCAATTGTGGATAGATTCCATACAAGCAGTATGGATACATCGATTGCAAAAGTAAGCAAAAACATTTTTGCATTCATTGATTTTATTTCAAAGGAAAGGCTAATATGATAGTCAAGCCAGTCGTCTATCAGGATAAGCAAAGCGATAAGCAGCATATAATTTTGTGTGTCAAATTTCAGGGAAATTCTTGTAATTGCTATCGATATTACAACTCCGTATAAAATATCGGTAAAGCTCAACTTTCTTGAAAAAGTATTTTTATTATCAATATTATTCTGCTTGCTCATTTTACCTCATTATCTTACGGCTTACGACAACGACGAAGTATGCAAGGATAAAAGCACCTAAAAATGCTTCGCTGCCTGCTATCATTCTTGTAAATGTGCTCGAAACGGGATGCAGGTCTCCATATCCAAGCGTGGTAAATGTTACTATACTGAAATAAAGATTAGTCCAGAAGTTATGAACAGGTACTGCCATGTCCGTTCCAATGATACTGCCCCTTAACGAATAAATACTTGCGTAAATAAGAATTATTGAAAAGGCGGTGAAAAAGACTCTCCAGACGCTTTCACCGTATAGTGAAGTGACGGATGATATCCGGTTTATTGAAAATGCTGAGTAATTTTTAAACATCTCCCACAGTAGTGTGTAGAATTTTCCGCTTTTTTTCTTAATGCATCTACTTTCCTCTCCATTTTCTTGTAAATTGCTTTCTTGCAGTTCTGACTTCTCGAGTAGTTTCCAGAAAATAAGTCCGTTGAAAAAATGCTTTACTCTTTTAAATAATTCATGACGAGATATATCGCCTGAGAGTCTGCTCATCTTCCCTCTTACTCTGTATTCACCGATAAAATATATGCTTGATTTGTCATACAGCCCTGCATCTTTAAAATAATTTTTAAGGTTTACATAAACATCTCTTGCGTAGTCAT
>JALTDM010000280.1 GCA_027074135.1 Bacteroidales bacterium | reverse complement strand
ACTTTTAGGTGGCTTTTTTACTGTTTTGTTAAATTTTGTTTATTTAACTTCTTCAAAATCCACATCTGTTACTTCATCATCGTTACTGCTTCCATTGTTAGATGTGTTTTGAGAGGCATTTCCCGTTGTCCCTGCATTTGTGTTTCCGCCTGCTTGACCTGCGGATTGTTGTGCATTGTAGATTTCTTGTGAAGCAGCACTCCATGCATTATTAAGTTCTGTAGTAGCTTTTTCAATAGCGTCTAAATCTTGTTGTTTGTGTGCTTCTTTAAGTTTATTCAATGCTTCTTCTATCGGTTTGCGTTTATCAGCAGGTATTTTATCCCCGAATTCTTTGAGTTGTTTTTCCGTTTGGAAAATCAAACTGTCAGCAGCATTGAGTTTATCAATTCTTTCTTTAGCTTTTTTGTCTTCTTCTTCGTGTTTCTTAGCTTCTTCACGCATTCTGTTTATTTCATCTTCGCTAAGTCCGGTTGACGCTTCTATTCTGATGCTTTGTTCTTTACCCGTGGCTTTATCTTTTGCACTTACTTTTAAGATTCCGTTTGCATCAATATCAAAGGTAACTTCAATTTGCGGTACTCCTCTCGGGGCAGGTGGTATTCCGTCCAAGTGGAACCTACCGATTGTTTTGTTGTCTTTTGCCATTGCTCTTTCTCCTTGCAACACATGGATTTCTACAGAAGGCTGGTTGTCTGTAGCTGTTGTAAACACTTCGGTTTTCTTAGTCGGTATTGTTGTGTTTGCGGGTATAAGTTTTGTCATTACACCTCCAAGAGTTTCAATACCGAGTGACAATGGTGTTACATCAAGCAACAGCACATCTTTTACATCCCCTGCCAATACACCGCCTTGGATAGCTGCACCTATGGCTACTACTTCATCGGGATTTATGTTTTTAGCAGGTTTTCTGCCAAAGAATTCTTCAACCTTTTGTTGAACCAACGGTACTCTGGTTGATCCTCCTACGAGTATTACTTCGTCAACATCAGAAGGTTTTAACCCTGCGTCGTCTAATGCTTTTTTACAAGGTTCTATGGTTTTTTCTACTAAGTCGTATATCAATTTTTCAAATTGAGACCTTGTGAGTGTTTTTACCAAGTGTTGTGGTATGCCGTTAACAGGCATAATGTATGGCAAATTGATTTCTGTAGAAGTTGTGCTGGACAGTTCTATTTTTGCTTTTTCGGCAGCTTCTTTTAAGCGTTGCAAAGCCATCGGGTCTTTGCGTAAGTCAATGCCGTGTTCTTTTTCAAATTCTTCTGCAAGCCAGTTTATTATTCGTTCATCGAAGTCGTCACCACCTAAGTGAGTATCACCGTTGGTAGATTTCACCTCAAACACACCGTCTCCAAGTTCCATAATCGAAATGTCGAATGTACCGCCTCCAAGATCATAAACGGCAACTTTCATTTCTTTATTTTTCCTGTCAAGACCGTAAGCCAAAGAAGCAGCCGTAGGTTCGTTTAATATACGTTTGACTTTTAATCCTGCAATTTCTCCGGCTTCTTTTGTGGCTTGACGTTGGGAGTCATTGAAATAAGCAGGAACCGTGATAACGGCTTCTGTTATTTCTTGTCCCAAATAATCTTCGGCAGTTTTCTTCATTTTTTGAAGAATCATTGCTGAAATTTCCTGAGGTGTATATTGTCGGTCATCTATTACAACTCTAGGAATATTATTATCGCCTTTTACAACTTTGTAGGGCAATCTTTTAATTTCTTCCTGCACATCATCATAGCTTCTACCCATTAATCTTTTAATAGAATAAATTGTCCTTTCAGGATTTGTAATTGATTGACGTTTTGCCGGATCACCAACTTTTCTTTCTCCGTTTTTATCGAATGATACCACAGAAGGTGTCGTACGTTTACCTTCGCTATTGGGGATTACCACCGGTTCGTTACCTTCCATTACGGCAACGCATGAGTTGGTTGTTCCTAAATCTATACCTATTATTTTTCCCATAGTTTTCTTTCCTCCTTTTTTAAGTTTTGACGTTTTTTTATTCAATTGTTATGCCAACTATAAAAGCGGACAAAATGTCACCTTATCTTGTTGTAAATATTTTTCATTCGTGTAAAATATATTATGTGTTTTATGGTTAAAAAATAGAATAACAAAATTTATTTATTAACTTTACCTCAGTAAAAAAATTAAAATTATGGATATAAGAGAACTTGAACCAAAGAAATTGTGGCAATTTTTTTATGAATTGACACAAATCCCAAGGCCTTCTAAGAAAGAAAGAAAGGCTGTGGAATATGTACGTAAATTTGCCGAAGACAGAGGTTTGGAAGTGATAGTAGATGAAGTAGGGAATGTTATTGTGAGGAAACCGGCTACTCCCGGTATGGAAAATAAAAAGGGTATAATCTTACAAGCCCACCTTGATATGGTACCACAAAAGAATAGCGATATTGAACACGATTTTGAAAAGGATCCTATTCAGGCATATGTTGATGGAGAATGGGTTACTGCTAGAGGTACTACTCTGGGTGCAGATGACGGTATTGGTGTTGCTGCGGCATTGGCTGTTTTGGATTCTAATGATATTAAACACGGACCTATTGAAGCGTTGTTTACTATTGACGAAGAAACAGGTATGACAGGTGCATTTAACCTTAAACCCGGATTATTGAAAGGTGACATATTAATTAATGTAGATTCAGAAGATGAAGGTGAACTTTATATTGGCTGTGCGGGAGGTATAGATGCAACAATGATTTTTAATTATAAAGAAGTAGTTCCTGCAAATGGAAATGTTGCATATAAGGTTGAAATAAAAGGATTGAAAGGAGGACATTCCGGTATAGACATAAATCTCGGTAGGGGAAATGCTAATATAGTATTAGCAAGATTTATTTATTCTTTGTCAAAAGAAATGAATGTTGGTTTATCGGAATTTTATGCAGGTAACATGAGGAATGCTATACCGAGGGAAGGTTATGCCGTCATAACTGTTGATAATTCGTCACTTTTTGAAGAAAAAGTAAAAGAATTTGAACTAATCTTGAAAAATGAATACGGCAAAGTAGAACCAGAGCTGGAATTTTTTGCAACAAAGTCAGGTTTACCTGATAAAATTATGGCTGCTGATGACAAAAAAAGAATTATTAATGCCATTGTCGCTACGCCAAATGGAGTTATTAGGATGAGTAATGATATGCCCGATTTGGTGGAAACTTCCACAAATTTGGCAATTGTAAACATTAAAAACGGCAAAGCTGAAATAATGGCACTTATGCGTAGCTCTGTTGATAGTGCCAAAAAAGCATTGGCAGATGTTTTTGAAGCTCTTTATACATTAGCAGGTGCCGATAAAATTGAATTTGCAGGTGAATATCCGGGTTGGAAGCCAAATCCCGATTCTCCTATTCTTAGGATAATGAAAGAACAATATAAGAGTTTGTTTGGTAAAATTCCTGAAGTGAAAGCAATTCATGCAGGTCTGGAATGTGGTCTTTTAGGTGGAATTTATCCCAATTGGGATATGATTTCCATTGGCCCAACTATTAGATATCCTCATTCTCCTGATGAAAAAGTAAATATTCCATCTGTGAAAAAATTTTGGGATTTTCTGGTGCATACTTTAGAAAATGTTGAGGATAAAAATTAGGTAATAGTTTTTGTGCTGGCTATTAAATGGCATGAGATAGTCAGCATATTTTTTATTTAGTAATAAAATTTATGCAACATTTTTATGATAAAATCAGTCATCTACTAAAATAATTAGGTTAACTTTATATCAAAAAATTAGTATGTCATGAAAAGGATTATTTTTTTATTGTCGTTGATGTTGAGTGTGTTTTGGGGGTTCTCCCAAGCTAAAACAACTTCTCAACAGTTGAGTACATCAATGTCAAATCCGGTTGTACATCCAAATATTGTTCGAACCGGACATTTTTTAGGTGTTATTGGTCCAGTACGAAATTTTCCGGCTTTAAGTGAGGCTGAACTACAATTAAGACGAAATCAAGAAGCCGAGTCAGATTTTGAGCGTAATGAAGATTTACGTGAACGTAATTACCCTAACGCAGCTAATGCATTGCCAAAAGGTCCCGATCCTGTGTGGCAGAAAAGTATGCCATCTACTGTTAAAGCTAATCCACAGATTTTATTAAATTTTGATGGTGGCAGCGGACAAGGTTATCCAACAGATGCTAACGGTTCTGCTGGTCCGAATCATTATATGGAAGCATATAATTTGCAGTACATGATTTTTGATAAAAATGGTAATACTGTTGCCGGTCCAACAGACATGAATACGCTTTTTAATGGTGTTACCGGTTCAAATTATAATGATGGGGACCCTATTGTACTGTATGATGAAAATGCAGACAGGTGGTTTGCTGCAGAATTTTCAGTAAGTGGAAGTAATGATTATATGCTTATAGCAGTTTCTGTAACAAATGATCCTACTGGACAATGGTATGCATACAGTTTTGATGTTGATGATATGCCCGATTACATGAAGTTCGGTGTTTGGAGGGATGGTTATTATATGGCTGACAATAACACAAATGGAGATGATATATATGTTTTTGAAAGAGATGTAATGCTTCAAGGAGGTTCTAATCCACAAATGATTGGATTTGATAATCCTGATCGTCCCAATAGCGGATTCCATACTCTTCAACCTCTTGATAATGATGGTCAATTTGCACCTGCAGGAACCCCCGGTATGTTCATTACAATAAATGATGATGCGTGGGGCAATGGTGGAGATGCTCTTTGGTTATTTGAACTTCAAGTAGATTGGAATAATATAAACAATTCTACTTTCCAAAGAACTCAAGTTATCTCAGTACCTTCTTTTGATTCAGAGTTTAATACTTCATCTTACATGGATGACATTGAACAAAAAGGTACTAGCCAAAAGTTAGATGCTATTCCTCAAGTATTAATGTTTAGGGCTCAATATAGGAATTTTGGGAATGAACAAACAATTGTAGCTTGTCATACTGTTGACGTTGATGGTAATGATCATGCCGGTATAAGATGGTATGAATTAACTAATACCGGAAATGGATGGTCTTTGAGACAAAGTGGAACTTATGCGCCAGATGCTACTAATAGGTGGATGGGTAGTATTGCTATGAATGCTAATCATGAAATAGCACTGGCTTATGCTGTTGCCGGTCCTAATACGTATACCGGATTGAGGTTTACCGGACAATCTGCGGCAGAGAATGCAAATGCAAGCGGAGTGATGGATATTCCGGAAACTGTCATTGTTGATGGGCAAGGTGCCCAAACAAATGCTAACAGGTGGGGCGATTATTTTGAAATGTCTGTAGATCCATCGGATGAGCTTACTTTCTGGTTTGCAGGTCAGTATGTGTCAAGTAGTACTAGCTTACAAACAAGGGTTGTTGAGTTTAAATTCCAAGACTACGGAGATCCTGTAAATCTGAGCGCAAATGCAGTGTCAGATAATGAAATTGATTTGTCTTGGGGATTAAATAGCAATAATGATCCGGTATTGGTTGCTTGGTCACCTAATGGCTCTTTCGGAACTCCTCAAAACGGTACAACATATTCTCCGGGTGATGCTATACCAGGAGGTGGTACAGTTTTATATTATGGTTCTGCAACTTCTTATAATCATACAGGATTGCAACCTTCTACCACATATTATTATAAAGCTTGGTCTCACCTCTCTTCAGGAGATTATTCACCAGGTGTAACTGCAAACGCAACTACTGAAGCAGCGCCAATTAATTCATTCCCATTTACATGGGATTTTGAAAACAGTTCAGATTGGACAACTTCATTTGATCCTTGGACAACTGTGGATGGAGATGGTAAATCTACTTACCAAAGTGGTGATTGTGATTGGCCGGGAGAAGGTAGTGCTTTTGCTTATATGGCATTTAATACAGCAGATTGTTGGGAAGGCACAGTTGGGGATGCTGCCCACAGTGGTGTTAGAGTAGGTATGGCTGATTGTCCAAGTGATGCTTCACAATCTGACGACTGGTTTATATCACCAAAACTACAATTAGGAACAAATTCAACATTTAGTTTCTGGGCATTAAGTCCTAAACCTGGAAATAGCAATACAACATGGGGCGATGATGAGTTTGAGGTGTTAGTTTCTACTACTGATAACAATCCTTCAAGTTTTACTGCTATTTCAGGTGTTACACAAGCACCTGACAGTGGTTGGACACAATTTACTTATGATTTAAGTCAGTATGATAATCAAGAAATTTATGTTGCAATACACCATGTTTCAACAGACAAGTTTATGTTATGGATTGATGATTTAGAAATAAATTCTTCTGTATCTAATCCATCATGTGTTGTTCCTGATGCGCAAGCAACAAATTTTGCAGTAACAGGAGCCACTTCTTCTACTTTAGATTTATCTTGGACTAGAGGAACGGGTACAAAAATTTTGGTAGTTGCAAAAGAGGGTAGTGCAGTTGATGCTGATCCTGTTGATGGGACTCAATATAATGCAAGTGCTACATTTGGTAGTGGAGATCAAATAGGAACAGGTAATTATGTTGTTTATTCAGGAACAGGACAGTCTATGACTTTGACAGGACTTAATCCTGCAACTACTTATTTTTTTGCTCTTTATGAATATAATGATACAACAGGTTATTGTTATCTTACACCTGCTTTAACTGGTACTGGAACTACCGAAGCTGTTCAATGTACTCCACCGTCTGTTCAGGCAAGCAATTTCACTGCTGTTGCAGATACTTATTCCGTAGATTTATCTTGGGCAAATGGAAATGGATTAAAGGTTATTGTTTTGGCAAAAGAAGGCAGTGCGGTTGATGCCGATCCTGTTGACGGAACAGCCTATAATGCGAATGCTGTATTTGGTAGTGGGGATCAGATTGGAACGGGTAATTATGTAGTTTATACAGGAACAGCTCAAAATGTTACGATAACAGGGTTAAATGCAAATACAAGTTATTATTTTGCAATATATGAATATAATGACACATCAAGTGTTTGCTATTTAACACCCGGAGTTGTAACTAATGCCACAACTCTTAATGATGAGTTCATCGTTACTTCCTATCCGTTTACATGGGATTTTGAAAATAGTACGGATTGGACCACATCATTTGATCCTTGGACAACTGTAGATGGTGATGCTGACAGTACTTATGGTAGTAGTGACTGTGATTGGCCGGGAGAAGGTGCTCCATTAGCTTATATGGCATTTAATACAGCAGATTGTTGGGAAGGCACGGTTGGGGATGCCGCCCACAGTGGTGTTAGAGTAGGTATGGCTGTTTGCCCAAGACCAAATCAAGATAATTCTATTGATGCATCCGATGATTGGTTTATATCACCAAAACTTCAATTGGGAACTAACTCGTCATTTAGTTTTTGGGCATTAAGTCCAAAACCGGGTAATTGGGGTGATGATGAGTTTGAAGTTTTGGTATCAACGACAGACAATAATCCAGCAAGTTTTACGGCTATATCGGGAGTTACTCAGGCGCCTGATACAGGATGGGCACAGTTTACATACGATTTGAGTCAGTACGATAATCAAGAAATTTATGTTGCAATTCATCATGTTTCTACAGATAAGTTTATGTTGTGGATTGATGATATAGAAATTAATTCAACTATAAATTGTACACAGCCAACAATTACTACTCAACCAAATCCGCAAACAGTTTGTGAAGGTACTAGTGTGACATTTAATGTTGTTGCAAATGCAACGGCTCCAGTTTATCAATGGCAATTAAACGGCAATGATATATCCGGAGCTACTGCAGATACATATACAATAAGTAGTGTATCAGCTGCAGATGCAGGAGATTATACTGTAGTTGTAACAGATTCTTGTGGTAATACAATTACTTCAAATGTAGCAACGTTAACAGTAAACCCGGCAGTTTCAATAACAACTCAACCACAGGGTGGAACTGTATGTACAGGAGAATCCTACACATTTAACGTGGTAGCTGACGGTTCAAATCTTACATATCAATGGCAATTGAACGGAAATGATATTTCCGGTGCGACATCCGATACGTATACTATTAGTAATGTATCTGCATCTGATGCCGGAGATTATACAGTTGTTGTAACAGGTGATTGTGGCAGTGTTACTTCGAATGTTGCAACGCTTAATGTAAATGAAAGCTTAACAATTACCACACAACCACAAGCCGGAGATGTTTGTGAAGGCGGAACTTATACATTTACAGTAGCTGTTACCGGTGATAATCCTACATATCAATGGCAAAAAGATGGTAATGATATTTCAGGTGCTACTTCAAGTTCTTATACTATAAGTAATGCTACTTCAGCTGATGCAGGAACATATACTTGTGTTGTTTCAAACTCTTGTGGTAGTGTAACAACACAACCGGCAGGTTTGACAGTAAGTCAACAACCGGCAATATCTCAACAACCACAAAGCGGAACAGTTTGTGAAGGACAACCTTATACATTTTCTGTAGATGCAACAGGAGGAGCGCTTACATATCAATGGCAAAAGGATGGAAACGATATTTCGGGTGCAACTTCTAATACTTACGTTATTGATATAGCTTCTTCCAATGATGCAGGAGATTATACAGTAATAGTAAGTAATAGTTGTGGAAGTGTAACATCTGATGTTGCTACTTTAACGGTTAATCCTTTACCGTCTATTATTACACAACCGCAGGGTGGTGATATTTGTGAAGGAGAAGGATTTACGTTTACAGTAGTTGCTAACGGTAACAACTTGACTTATCAATGGCAACATAATGGTAATAATATCAACGGTGCAACAACAAATTCATACTCAATAAGTGCTGCAACGGTTGCTGACGGAGGTACTTACAATTGTTTAATTTCTAATACTTGTGGGACCGTTTCAACTGATGTGGTTACTTTGAATGTAAACGAAACACCAGTTATTACAACTCAACCTGTAGATGTGTCAATAAATGAAGGAGATAACTTTACTTTAAGTGTAAATGCTACAGGAACCAATTTGGCATACCAATGGTATAAAGATGGTAGTGCAGTAGTTGACGGAGGTAATGTTTCGGGTGCTACTACAGCAACGCTAAGTGTTACAAATGCAACGGTTAATGATGAAGGTTGGTATAATTGCCAAATTTCTAACAGTTGTGGAAATGTTACAAGTGATTCCGCTCATGTTGTTATATTGGTTGATATAAGTGAAACTGATGCTCAGTATATGAATGTTTCACCTAATCCTACAACCGGTGAACTTTATGTAGTGAGCGGAAAGACAATAGAAAAAATTGTGCTTGTGACAATGGACGGAAGACAAATAATGGCTTACAATAAGGTAAACAGTAATAATTACAGATTCGATATTTCAAGTCTTGCAAAAGGTGTTTACCTTGTAAAAGTTAAATTTGTGGATGGAAGCATTGCAAGAGCTAAGGTTATCAAAAAGTAAGGTGTCTGAAACACTAAAATTGAAAAAGGGGAACCGGAAGGTTCCCTTTTTTTTATGGATTTTTATCCGAGCCAGCCTTCTTTATCTAAGCTCCTGTATTGAATTGCTTCGGCAATGTGGTGTGGTTTAATGTCTTGGCTTTTGTCCATATCGGCAATTGTACGAGAAACTTTAAGAATCCTGTCGTATGCACGAGCAGAAAGACCTAGTTTTTCTATGGCTGTTTTGAGCAGAGTTTTACTTTCTTTGTCTAATTTACAAAATTTTTGAAGTAGTTGAGGCGTCATTTGTGAATTTGTATAAATGCCCGGATAGTCTTTGAATCTTTCTTTTTGAATCCGGCGGGCGTTAATTACTCTTTCCCGTATTGTAGCACTACTTTCTCCTTTAGATTCCGAACTTAATTTGTCAAACGAGACGGGAATAACTTCCAAATGAATGTCTATTCTGTCAAGTAGAGGTCCAGACAGTTTGTTTAAGTATCTTTGAATCTGTCCTATGGTGCAAACACAGGCTTTTTCAGGGTGGTTGTAATAACCGCAAGGACAGGGATTCATTGCTGCAACAAGCATAAAGTTTGCAGGATATTCTACAGTGTATCTTGAGCGGGAAATGGTAATCACTTTATCTTCGAGAGGTTGGCGTAATACTTCGAGGACATTTCTTTTGAACTCTGGTAATTCGTCCAAAAACAATACGCCGTTGTGGGCAAGTGAAACTTCGCCAGGTTGAGGATGTACACCGCCGCCGATAAGTGCTACATCGGAAATTGTATGATGAGGCGACCTGAATGGGCGTTCTGTCATTAGTGATACACCTTTGTCTATTTTACCTGCTACCGAGTGAATTTTTGTGGTTTCAAGTGCTTCTTCAAGAGTGAGAGGAGGCAAAATTGAAGGCATACGCCTTGCAAGCATAGTTTTCCCCGAGCCCGGTGAACCTATCATTACTATGTTGTGTCCACCGGAAGCGGCTACTTCCAATGCTCTTTTTACATTTTCCTGACCTTTGACATCGGAAAAGTCGAGGTGGTAATTATTTATATTTTTGTAAAAAAGTTCGCGAGTGTTTACAGTATGAGGTGTAAGTTGTCGTTTACCTTGTAAAAATTCCACTACTTCTGATATGTGTGATACTCCGTAAACTTTAAGATTATTTACAACAGCAGCTTCATCTACATTTTCGGCAGGTACAAAAAAGCCTTTGAACTTGTGCTTTCTGGCTTCTATCGCTATGGGAAGAGAACCTTTTATAGGTTTAATGCTGCCGTCGAGGGATAGTTCGCCCATAATAAAGTATTCGGAAAGTTTATCGGCAGGAACAATCCCGTAACCACCCAAAATACCCATTGCAATTGTCAAATCGTAAGCAGACCCTTCTTTTCTTATGTCAGCAGGTGCCATATTTATTACTATTTTTCGCCTAGGAATTTCATACCCTACTGTTTTAAGGGCTGTGTTTATTCGTTGTTGGCTTTCTTTTACGGCATTATCCGGCAATCCTACCAAATAAAAGTTTACACCTTGACTTATGCTTACTTCTACCGTAATAAGAGTAGCGTTTATGCCGACAACTGCAGCACCGTATGTTTTTACAAGCATGGTTATATATTTTCTTCAATGTATTGAATAAGAGCGTGAATGATTTTTATATGAACTTCTTGTATTCTGTCGGAGTATCCGTTGTGAGGCACTCTGATTTCAACATCTGCAATGTCTTTTAGTTTACCGCCGTCTTTTCCTGTGAGTGCAATTACATTTATTCCCATTTCTTTGGCTGATATAGCAGCATTGATAATGTTAGGACTTTTTCCGCTTGTACTTATTGCTAGTAACACATCACCAGGTTTTCCCATAGTTTCGACAAATCGTGAGAAAACTTTATCGTATCCGTAATCGTTTGAAGTACATGTCAAATAAGATGGGTCACTTATTGCAATTGCAGGTATGCCTTTTCTTTCTTCGCGGAACTTGCCGGTAAGTTCTTCTGCAAAGTGCATTGCATCGCTCATTGAGCCACCGTTTCCACAGGAAATTATTTTGTTACCGTTTTTTATTGATTGAACCATTATTTCACCTGCCGTTTGCAAATCTGAAAAGCCGTTGTTTATAAAATCTTGCAGTACTTTTTCAGCTTCTTTAAAGATTTTATCAAAAAAGTTTCTGTTAATGTTCATTTTCAAAGTATTTTTTGAGTGCGTAAAGAATTATTAATATTATAAAAACATTTACGATGAATGTTATTAAATTTATGTTAGATCCTATAGATTCTACAGTTTTCTGTGTTTCTTCTTTAAAAAATGTGTGAATGATTACTGCCATACTGTTGTTGAAGAAATGGGTAAGAATTGCAATCCAAATGTTACGGCTCCACACATATAAGTACCCGAGAATTATTCCTAAAATAACTCGTGGAACGAAGGTGAGAAACTGAAAATGTACGAAACTGAAGATAAGAGCTGTAATTAAAATTGCAATATGGATGTTTTTAAAAATGTCAATGAAAAGTTTTTGTAGAGTGCCTCTGAAAAAGAATTCTTCTGCAATAGCCGGAACGATAGCAAAAACCATAAGGTTGAGCAAGAAAACACCCAAACCTTTGCCTTGTAACAGAAAGTTAATTAGTGAGTTTATTTGTTCCTCTCCTTGTTTTAATTTTTCGTATAGGTTTGGTAAAAGTGGTATGTTTCTGTTCCATTCGGCAACATAATTTATAAATGGCATTAGGATGATAATTAGAAGTAATAATGCAAAAAAAGTTGTGAGCCTGACATTTTTCTTTCCGAAGAAGTTGGAAATGCGTTCTCCCGCAAAAAAAGGGAAAGTAATGGCAGGTAAGAAAAATAATGTAAGTGACTGCAATATTTGCATTAGTTTGAAATAGTTTGGGTATTTGTGAGCAAAAGTTATTGTATCATAAGCGTCTTGAATAGAACCTGTTTTGATGAAAATCATGAATAAAAGCAAACCTTGTGCAAGTATGTATGCGATTGTGATAAGAAATACAAGACGTGAAAATGCAGATATATTATTTTTCGGTTTAGGGAAAATCATTATTCTTCAAATTTATAACCTATGCCTTTGTATGTTTTTATTGTTGATTCGCCTATCTTCTGACGGATTTTTCTTATGTAAACATCTATTGTTCTGTCTGATACAATAATGTCTTCTTTGCCCCAAACATTTTCAAATATGGTTTTGCGGGACAGTATTTTACCTTTGTTTTTAAGTAGGATAAGTAAAATTTCCATTTCTTTTTTCGTTAATTGGATTTTTGATTTGTCGGGTAAAATAATGAAGTAATTTTGTGTGTCCAGAGTGAAATTTTTTGTGTGAATTAAGTTGTCGTCAGATATTTTCAGTCTTGTTTTTATCCTCGCAATAAGAATTTTCAGTTTTATGGGTTTGTTTACAAAGTCGTCACATCCTACGAAGAATGCGTCCAATTGAACATTATCTTGTCTAAGTGCAGTAAGGGCAATTATTATAGTGTTGGAAGTAGCAGGTTTATTTTTTATTTGCTTACATACATCAATGCCGTAAACATTTGGAAGCATTATATCAAGTAAGATGAGGTCGGGTTTTATTTTTTCTGCTGTTTCGATTGCCTCTTTGCCATCTGCAGCAGTATAAGTTTCAAAACCTTCTTTTTTTAGGTTGTATTCCAAAAATGTGCGAATATCTTCCTCGTCGTCAACTATGAGAATTTTTTTCTTAATCATTCTACTTCTGTTTGAACAAATATTTCCAGTGATCCTGTTCCTTCCACTTCGCTGTTATTTAATAACTGGGCTGATGCCGAAGAGCCACTTTCGGATTTAAAGTTCCATATAAGTGTAACGGGTGATAATTCTACTGGTGGTCCGTATTTTTTTGTTAACAGTTTTCTTATTTTTTTTTGCAATGTGTCTATTGTTGATAATGATTTTGTAGAGTCTCCTTTTACTTTTACATTTATATCTGCAGAATAAAGGCCTCTGTTATCAAAGTTGTATTCTATAGTTAAATGAGCTTGTTTTGATGGTACATTTATAAAATAAGCCAAGTACCCGTCTGCTGTCGAGTCAGGTTTTTGTCCTTCTATTTTTTTTACTTCCTCGGGAGATGAATTTAATTTTATACCTCTAATGTCTCCTTTATCGGTTTTCATTACTGTTGTGAACAATGTTTTCTCTTGGTTATTGCTGCAAGAAACTGTTAAGAATGCAACAGTTGCTAACACAAGTAAAAATTTCAAGTTTTTCATATTTATTAGAATTTTAAATCCAAATACAATCTTATGCCAAATCTGCTCACATTAGGATAATTAAGTTGAGTAAGCCTCCACACAAAGTTAATGCTTATAAATTTAAATATATTTTCTATGCCAATTCCAACTTCGGAATAGTAATTTTTGCTTGCCAATGGAGAAAGAGGTTTATCGCTAATAAGCAGCGGGTGTGAATAAGCAGGTAATTTCATTATTTCCATATTTGCCGGAGAGATTTTTCCGTAAAGTAATTTCCCCCACGCCATTGTTCTTAGTCTTAGTTTTTTTATTAGTGGTATTTTGTTCAAAAAGAATCCGTCAAAATAATGGAAGTATGAATAACTTATGTATTCGTCACTAATGAATTCATAGTAATTCATCATATTAAATGCACTTTTGTCAAGGTAATAAGTTTCATTACCTTCGTGTATTTTCAAAAGAGGAAATGGTAATGTGCCGAAAATTTTACCGTAATCTATGTATAGTCTTCCGTATCCCACCGGATAAAATCCTATTTTGTATTTAGCCTTAACTTGTAATTTGTCATAAGAAAAATCGCTGCGCAAAAAATCTTTTATACCTTTTGTATAATAAATATCAAATGTAGGGTATTTTGAACCTAGACTAATTCTATTGTAATCACCGAAAACAAATTTTTCTTTTAATGCCAAATGCAAGTTGATACTCAAATCTGTTGTTTGGATATATGGGGAGTAATTATATTCATTCCCTTCTTTTATATGAAAACTTATTCCGGGTACAGGATAAAGTTTTCTGTTATTTATAAAAAATGTGGTGGAAATACCGGGAACCCATTCGTGAGTGTATGATGCTTCATATTCTTCAACAGTTGACAGTTTATCTATCAGGTGACGGGTTAGTGCTGAACTTAAAATATTATTACCTATTATTGTGGCAAATCGACCTGTACCGAGTTGTTCCAAATCGTTTTTGTATTTAAAAGATAAAGTCCGCCAAGGTATTTTATTGAAATAATATGTTACAGTTGCACCTCCTTTTATTTTGTCGTCTTTGGTTCCGTAAGCTATATATGGTGATATACGTAACTTTTTTGAGAATTTTATGTTTGTTTTGCCCCCCAACCTGATTCTAATGCCTTCTATCGGGTTAAAACTTGCCAATTTGAAATATGGACCCCATTCAAAGAATCCTGTGGTGTAATATCCTGCTACAATAGTGTTGATTATATCGTAATAGGTTCTGAATATAGGCAATCTTTTCAGAGTATCTACCATTTGATAAATTTGTTGTTCTTTTGGGGATAATTGTTCAGGTCTTATGGTATCCCAGTATTTTTCTGATTTAGCAGAAGCGTCTTTTTCAACCATAACGTCTGTCATTGTATTATAAAAATTAAGCGGGTGGGGTTGGTTTATTTTTATGTTTGTGTAAATGGTAGTTTTTTTTCCGAAAAATCCCATTGCCGATTTAGGGTCTTCTACAATATTGAAATCAACAACCATATATTCGCGGCTTAACATCATATGGCTTCCTATGCGTTTGAACTTTTGTTGGATTTTTAGGTTGTTTACAAAGTTTAGGTTTACGGATTTAGCTACTTGCAAGTTTACTTCAGTGAGGGCAAATGTTTTGTCTTGTATCCAGAAGTCACCGTTAAATACATAATCTTCTTTAAGAATAGGCTTAAATCCTATATGGAAATAGGTTGTATCGTTTTTTTTGAGACTATCTAGAATAAAATATTTGTAATAAAGCTTACCTACAAACGAAATCGGACTGATAAATCCTTTATCCAAAAGTTTTATGTATCTGTCCCAGACATTTATGTCGGCATACATTGTACCTAGAAACTGGTTGACACTTTCGTTTGTAATACCGGAAATTTTTGATGCTTTTATTATCTCAAGTTTTTTTGGTGGGGACTTTAGATAATAAAATTTAGAATAAGTTTCTACGAGCATAAAAGGCAGATAAACAGAGCCGTTTACTGTTGAGGTATCAACATAGTCGAAAATGAACTTAAAAGGTTTTAAAACTTTTTTATTGCGGAATTTATCGGTAATGTTGTTTATGTCAAACTCCACTTTGTTGTAAACATCATATTCATAAGCATCTAAATATTTTTTGTCATTTTCGTAACGATGAGCCCTCATACTGTCAACAAGTGTAGATGCGAGGGTTTTTCTTTTCTTTTTTGTTTTGACGACAACTTCTTGTAATGACAAAACATTAGGTTGAAGTTCAAAGTTTATGGTTTGAAACCTGCCGTTTATAATTTTTTTTGATTGTGTTTTGTACCCTACCACTATACATTGGATACTGTCGGCTTTTACCGTAGTTTCAATACTGTATTTACCGTCCATATTGGTAATGGTTCCAACTGTTGTATTTTTAAAAACAATATTGGCAAAAGGTATGGGTTCACCTGTTTTGGCATCTGTAACTTTGCCGAAAATCTTTGTTTTGTTTTGAGAAAATCCGTTAACTACAGATAAGGCAAAAAGTATGTAAACCAGGAATTTCTGCATTGGAATTAATGGAACTTTTTAAATTGTGGATTGGGTTTTCTTTTTCCGTTTTTGTCCCAAGACATTTGGCGTATGTTTTTGTCTTCGTAGAAATAAATTTCCATTCTTTTGTTGCCGTTTGGCCAATAATATACTGTTTTACCGTTTTTCTTACCTTTTTTGTATATGGAAGTTCTTTTTAATTTCCCTGTAGGATAGTACCATTTCCATTCCCCTTCTCTAAGTCCATCTACAACTTTTCCTTCAATGGCTACCTGTCCGTTATCATATAATTTTTCTACATTGCCTGTAAACGGCTTGCCATTCAAAAGCAATGTTTTCCAATCTTTTTCAAGTTTATCGTAATCAACGGTTTGTTGAGAGAATGATATTGTTGAGATACTCAAAAGCAAAATGAAAACGGAAATATATTTTCTCATTTTAATGTATTTTTATAATTGCAAAAATAAGAAATTTCTGTGAATTAGTTTAATTGCTTCCTTCCACTACAATAATATATTCTCCTTTGACAGACGGCAGAGATTCAAAATGTTTTTTCACTTCTTGAATGGTTCCTCTGATAGTTTCTTCGTGAATTTTTGTAAGTTCTTTTGACACTGAGATTTTCCTGTTGCTGCCGAAATATGTTTCAAAATCTGCAAGAGTTTTCAGTAGTTTATGCGGGGATTCGTAAAAAATCATTGTACGTTCTTCTGCTTGCAATCTTTCCAATTTTTTTGTCCTGCCTTTTTTTACGGGCAAAAATCCTTCGAAAACAAAATTGTGAGATGGTAAGCCGGAATTTACAAGTGCAGGGACAAAAGCTGTTGCACCGGGTAAAGTTTCTATTCCTATACCTTCGTTGATGCAGGCTTTTACAAGTAGGTAAGCCGGATCGGAAATGCCCGGTGTGCCGGCGTCAGAGATTAAAGCGACTTTGTTTTTTTCTTTTAGAAGGGCAATTATTTTATCTACTTGTTTGTGTTCGTTGAATTTGTGGAACTGTATCTTTCGAACGGGATTTATGCCGTAATGATTGAAAAGTTTGGCAGAAACCCGTGTGTCTTCAACAAGAATTATTTCAGCTTCTTTAAGATATTCCAAAGCACGTAGCGTAATATCCGCCAGATTGCCTATTGGTGTTGGAATTATGTAAAGTTTACCGTTTTCCATTTCTATTTAGTTTTTTCTTTCATATCATTATGAGCCACCGAAGGTGGCGTAATTATTTAACTTACACCCACGTCATACTGGATACCGCAGGTGCACAAGTATCTCATTATTGTAGTAGATTGCTACGCTTTCTACGTTCGCTAGCAATGACGTTTTTGAACATCACCTTCCTAATCCTCCCCAAGGGAGGAAATTATTTTTTGAAAACTTGCATCAAACAAGTTTTGGTGAAAAATACAGAACAGTATAAACATTAACTTGCTAGCAATTAGTTTATTATCAAATTAATACATTAGCAAATTAGCACATTCTCACATATCCTGCAAATATCATATTTTTTGTTCAACTTTCTTATAAATAAGTGGTTTTGTATCCATTCCTATCCTAAATAAATTTCAGGGAAAAAATGCCTTATTGATTCACAATAAATTAAGGTATAAAAATTTCAAAAATCAAAAAGAACCCCTTGGTTGTATTTCCCCGGTGGCTTTTTCTCTTTTATAAAAGGTTCGTCCAACAATTTTTTAGTTCTATTTTTACAAACAAATTTATTCTTAAGAATGCTACAAGATTAGAC
>JALTDM010000279.1 GCA_027074135.1 Bacteroidales bacterium | reverse complement strand
AGTAATAAGATAATAGTTAAAAAAAATACTGATTATATAGCAATTATATATTGGGCTACATATACTGGTATAATTGGTAGAAATTTCTTGAAAAAAACTGAGAAATTGTTAAAAAGTAAGAAAAATATACAAGTTTACAAGTTAAATGTTGATTACATTAAATAAAAACTACACATAACATAGGCTATACAGTATGCGAGTAGAAAAAAGCGTTCTGATAGCAAGTTGCAAAAAAATTATTATATTGCGTAGTAAAAAGTTGTGCATTGAAATACCCGCACACCATATAGCCTTGTCGTTGTAGCTCATTAAAAAAAAAATACAGCTTAAAAAAATAAAATATTGAGCCGAATTTACTATCTTTGTGAACTAAATATATTGTATGGAAATAGAAAATTTAATATTAGAGTTCTTAAAACAAAACCCTAACAGTTCTTCCGGTGAAATTCAAGCTGGAATACCTGATAAAAAGAGTATTGCCACGATAAAAAGGATTTTATCTAAACTTGTTGCAAAGAAATTATTATCGATAACAGGAAAAGGAAAGGCAACAAGATATAAGCTATCACCATATTATAATTTGTTTCGCGAAATCGATATTCAAGATTATTATAAAAAAGAGATTGACGAAAGAAAAATAATAGAAAATTTCAATTTTTCATTATTAACGGAAATTTTTCCTGAAACAAAATTATTCACAGAAGAAGAATTAAATTTGTTAACCAGTTGGCAAAAAGAGTTTGAAAAAAACATATCTGAATTAAGTGAATTAGAAATAAAAAAAGAATTTGAACGGCTCGCTATTGATTTAAGCTGGAAATCCTCACAGATTGAAGGGAATACTTATTCGCTGCTGGAAACAGAAAGACTTTTAAAAGAAAAAAAGACTGCGGAAGGAAAGTCAAAAGAAGAAGCCATAATGTTGCTTAACCATAAGGAAGCTATTGATTTTATAATTGAAAATCCTGATTATTTATTTCCTTTATCGGTGTCTAAAATTGAAGATATTCATAGCATTTTAACAAAAGAACTTGCAGTTGACAGAAATATAAGAAGAAGGAGAGTTGGTATTTCAGGCACTAATTATAAACCAATAGACAATGAATTTCAATTAAAAGAAGCATTGTCCTTAACTTGTGATTTGATAAATAAAAAAGAAAATGTTTTTGAGCAAGCTCTTCTTGCACTAATTCTTATATCATATATTCAACCGTTTGTTGATGGAAATAAAAGGACAGCAAGAATTGTAAGCAATGCAATATTGATAAATCATAAATATTGTCCTATCTCTTTTAGAACAGTTGATAGTGTTGATTATAAAAAAGCTATGTTATTGTTCTATGAACAGAATAATATTACTGTTTTTAAAAGAATATTTATAGAACAATATGAATTTGCAGTGAAAACATATTTTTAAAAGAAGAAAAACGAGCTACAACATTGTGTATAAGTAATGGCGGGCAAAGTGCTAAAAATGAACAAGATGAGTAAAATCAACAATAGTGCAAAAATGAACAAAAGTGCGGGAAATCCCGCCACTACTCATACACATAACCGTTGGCAAACATAAAAAAACTGACGATGAACAAACTAACAACCATACTTCTGGCGATTATAATGTTGTTCTGTTCTGAAACATCACTCGGACAGACCAATAAATTTGACATTGGGCTTGAAAAAGGCCCAAGTTTGACATCTTTACGGGGCAATGACTACGTTGAGGATTTCAATGACCC
>JALTDM010000278.1 GCA_027074135.1 Bacteroidales bacterium | reverse complement strand
ATATACGAAATAAGAAAAAATTGCCAAAATTATCAGCACATTGGACACGCTTAAAATGTTGACTTTGTGGATTTTTTCTTTACCAAGCAATATATTAAAATGAACGGAAAACAACGAAGCAATGAATGACAAAACCACGACACTGTTAATATATTGCGAATCAATAATATGAATATTGTGCAAAACAAAATATGTGGCAACTGTGATAATCAGCGACCACAGATATGTAATGACCAAAACAGGCAAAACCGGATAGCGCGGAATAAGGTAAACTATTGCAGACCCGCCGACAATAAAACTTGCCATTACCACCACCGAAACAGTAAGGAGTATCATACTAATTTCACCCACTCCGGCAGCACCAATATAATGAGAAGCTATTACAATAAGACTAAAATTTACCAGGCTGGTAATAATCTTGGCTCCGAATGTAGATAGTGCAAACCTAAACATTACAATTCAAACTTAAAGTTGTCCGCATCTTTCAATGTGTCAAACTTTTTCCTGAAATCATACAACTCTTCCTTGGAAATATTTCGCACATTCAACACTCCTTCTTTGTCTTTCATATCGGCAATAATTTTCCCTTTTGCATCAATAAGAACGGAACTACCAGAATATTCATAGCCGTTACCATCAGTTCCGATTCTGTTTACTCCTAATACATAAGACTGGTTTTCAATGGCACGGGCTCTGAGCAGCAACCTCCAAACCTCATCACGCTTAGATGGCCAGTTTGCAACCACAACCAGCAAATCATACCCTTCAGCATTTCTAAGCCATACAGGGAAACGCAAATCATAACATACCACAGGTTTAATTTTCCACTCGTTATAATTAAAGGTTATAATCCTGTTGCCGGCTACATAAACTTTGTGCTCGCCTGCATTGCTAAACAAATGCCTTTTGTCGTAAACTGCAACTTCTTCACCTTCGGCAAAAACATAAAACCTGTTGTAATACTTACCGTCATCATAAACAGGCAGCGACCCGCCGATTAAACAATTCTTTTCACGGGAAAATTCTTTAAGCCGTTCGACTACTTCCGGTATTTTGCTTACCACTCGTTCTGGCCTCATAGTATACCCCGTAGCAAACATTTCAGGCAAAAAAATCATACTGCCGTTTAAATCTCCCTCATCTTCCAATAATGCATTAATTTTTTCAAAGTTACCCCTTACATCCTCCCAAACAGCATCAAACTGTACTGCAAAAAAATTCATATCCCCGTTTTTTAGGGCAAAGTTAATGAAATATGGATTAGTAAATGTAGAAAATCTGATAGAGTAAAAAAGCTCCGACATTTAGTGAATAATTATTTTTAGAGAAGATCCCGTCCTAAACGCTAAAAAAATAAAAATAAAAAAGAGAACGGCATTTAAAAAATTCCCAAATAACTTTGGGATATAAAACAAACACCATTCTCTGATGACAAATATAAGCTTATTTGCACAAATAGCACAAGATCTTAATCGTCTGATTTTCAATAAACTTATAAAAGAGAATGATATCGATAAACATCAAAAAGGCTTTGACAGTTGGTCGCATTTAATATCAATGCTTTTTTGTCATCTTGGCAAAAGCGAATCACTCAGAGATATTAGCAATGGATTAGGTTTGGCAACAGGCAATTTAAATCATCTTGGCAATGTTCACTCTCCCACTAAATCAAATTTATGGTATCAGAATAAACACAGGAGTTGGGAACTGTTTAGAGATTATTATTATGCTTTGTTAAAATA